>CAZCHT010000085.1:0-19295 GCA_964498705.1 uncultured Bdellovibrio sp.
GCTGGTCGTTTCATCCCCAACGCATTCAATCTAACCCATAATCAAATCATTGGGATTAAATTCCGACGCGCCTAAAGTTTGTGTATGATCTGGCGCCATACTTTGCGCCTTTAGAAACAGCGGCAGCACTATAATAATAAATAAAATGATCTTCATTGTTTATCCTTTGTTATGAATTTCAAAGGAGCTACAAAAGCAATCGCGCCACCAAAAAGGCGATTTACAAAAAAAGATAAACCCTTAATTTTATTAGGTAAAATCAATGATGAAGGTAGACAGCTGTCTGATTTATTATACACATGTGCAAATTAATATAATATCTCACCCAAAGAAACTGATTTGTTCAGTCCTATATTTACTTCACATCGCCTTGGCTCTAGGGCACTTGGCGGACGGCCTGCGATGAAGCCTCATAGTCAGCCCGAAGTTTTCGCCTAATTTTTGCCTGTTCATTTCGTCGTCGCTCAACATCGTTCTCCAAAACTAACGGCGGCACATCGCACGGCTTACGATCTTTATCCACCGACACCATCGTGAAGAACGACGACATCACATGACGAGTAGTCTTGCTGCGAGTGTCCTCGGCGATGACTTTGATACCAACTTCCATCGACGTCTTGCCCGTGTAATTTATCGAGGCTTTGAAAGTAACCAGTTCCCCAACATGAATAGGCTCCCGGAAAAAAACTTGATCTACAGAGAGAGTCACAACGTATTGACCAGAGTAGCGAGCCGCGCACGAATACGCCGCTTGATCTAGGTATCTAAGAATAGCACCGCCATGAACATTTCCGGCGAAATTCACCAAATCAGGGGTCATAAGAATAGTCATTGTTAAACGTTTGCCGCTGGCAATTTCATTTTCCATGGTAACCTCGCCCTCAAATTGTAGAGCGATTTCGATTTAGGTTACAAGGAGTTTGGTAATGATCTTTTTATTCTCCGCTATAATCTTTAGCTACGATGCCGTACTTTTCAATTTTACGAAGCAAAGTCTTTTTAGGAATATTCGCATGAAGAGCCGTTTGATTGATGCGGCCTTTGAATGTTTTTAACGCTTTGATGATGAATTCTTTTTCGAATGTTTCTTTTTGAGCATTGAAATCAAGTTCACCGTTGAACGTAACTTTCATTCCTACGCCGTCCATATCGATATCTGATTCGTCGTCAGAATCGCCCTCAACGTCTTCAACAACATCAACTCCTGAATCCATAAACACGGGACCCTTGGGCGCTACTCCAGACGCTTGAGATTCAGCCGCTTTCTTTTCGGCTTCGATCATTTTTTCAAGATCGAATAAGCTAACGCCAACTGCTTCAAGAACCGCTTCTGGCAATGCTGACAGCGTAATCATGTGAGTCGATTCTAATACGAACGAATGCTCAATAACGTTTTCAAGTTCACGGATATTTCCTGGCCAGTTGTATTTTTTTAAGATGTTCATCGCATCCACTGTTACACCAGAGATTTTCTTTTTGTGAACTTCATTAAATTTCTTAACGAAAATTTGGATTAACCGTTCGATATCATCTTTACGCTCAGCCAATGCTGGCAAGAATATAGGTACAACATTTAAACGATAAAATAGATCTTCACGGAATGAGCCCGTTCTGATCATTTCTTCTAACGGACGGTTAGTCGCTGCAATGATACGAACATTCGATTGAATCTCTCGGTTAGATCCAACTGGAGTAAATAACTTTTCTTGAAGTACACGCAGGATCTTTACCTGCATCAATTGCGGCATATCGCCGACTTCATCTAAAAACAGAGTTCCACCCTCAGCAAATTGAAATTTACCAATTTTTCTCTCTGAAGCGCCCGTGAACGAGCCTTTTTCGTGACCAAATAATTCTGATTCAAATAAATTTTCAGGAATTGCCGAGCAGTTGATTGCTACGAACTTGTCGTCTTTTCTAGATGAGTTGAAATGGATCGCTTTGGCCACCAATTCTTTGCCTGTACCAGATGATCCGCGAATAAGAACCGGAGTATCTACCTTCGCTAGCTTATTGATGATGTTAAACACCTTCTGCATTTGCGAAGTGTTACCGATAATTTTACGACCAGCTTCTACCAATACAGGCGAGCTAGCAGCGATATTAGAAATTAAAGAGTGAGCATGAATCGCTTTTTCGACTAAAGCGATTAAGTCTTCTGCGGCAACTGGCTTAGAGATATAATTGTAAGCGCCATCTTTTACCGCGATAACCGCGTCGTTCAACGTCGCGTGGGCAGTTAACATTAACACGATCACACCCGGATCGAATTCTTTCATTTGCTTTAGGGCTTCAAGACCATTTAGGCGAGGCATATCGACATCAAGTAAAACGATATCGATTTTAGAACCTTCAGCTGTAGCTGCTTTTATTTTTTCAAGGGCGTTGATCCCATCGAATGCTTCAGAAACTTCGAATTTCTTTAGGGCTGAAAATGCTGATTTGATGGAAAAGCGTAATCCCGCATCGTCATCTACCACTAGAATTTTAAACATCGAGGCCTCCTGATTTTCAGGTTCTCGACGTCTCGAAAACCTAGGTCTAAAGCTGCGGCAATTGTACTACAAAAATCGTCCCTTTACCAGAGTCCGACTCGACAAATATTTGCCCTTGGTGAAGCTCTGTAAAATATTTAGCCAGATAGAGGCCCAATCCTGACCCTTTTATCGGCGAACTCTTCGCATTTGCGCTCCTATAGAACTTCGAGAATAGGTGTGGCAATTCTTGGGCCGCAATTCCGGGCCCCTGGTCGGCTATGACAAAAAATACGAAGCCGTCTTTTTCATACGTCTTTACGCTAATTTGCGTCTGCTCGGGCGCGTATTTAATCGCATTTTCTAAAATATTCGAAAAAACCTGCCTCATTAGGTCTGGATCCATCCTAATAGGGAATAGAGGTTCTAGTTCCGAGTGGATCTTCATCTTTTTAATCTGCGCCAGGAACTCATGCTTCCTGATTACGTCGGTGATCAGATTATTTGGGTCTTTGGACTGCCAATGCAGTTCCACGCCCTGGAACTCGATTTTAGCGTAATTCAGGATGGAATTGATGAACTTCAATAGATCGTCGCTAGAGGAACGAATGGTATCTACGGCTTCACGTTGAGGAACGCTGACATTCTGAGCATCGGCCAGAATAACGTCGGTCATACCCTTAATACGCGCAATAGGTGTCTTTAAATCATGTGACATCATCGAAATGAAATTCGTCTTTAATTCTTCAACTTGCTTTAAGAGCCTGTTTTTTTCGTAGTATTCCCAGCTGCGACGATTTTCGATAATCAATCGATAAGGGATAAAGAAATAATAACACAGAAAAATGGCCAGCAGTGGATGCGCCATAGAAATCCAAAAACCAAATGGCCAAAACACAAAGTACGCAATCGCTACGTACGAAAACAACAAAGAAATAATAATTAACAAACCCACAGCCGGGCGAACCGCAAACACGATGTAAACAGTAATAATAGAAATTAAAATCGTTAGCGCTAGATTCAACCATACGGGTGCACGCACGATCGCGTTGTTCAAGATCAATGTATCAAACATGTTCGCGTGCATTTCTGTTGTCGTCATCGCAATCGACGATCGCGAATACGGAGTCAGAATATAATCTTTTTCCGTTAACTCTAAGTTCTGACCAATAACGATGATCTTATCTTTAACTGCCTGAGCCGACACTTTCCCTTCCGCAAAATAGTGAAATGGAATTTTATCATAGGAATTTGTCGGACGAAAATGAACATAGATCTGATCGGTCTCTAAAAAGTTGAATAGACCGCGAATTTTGTATTTTTCTGCCACTTCAGGATTGTACGTTGAAGCCAAAAACGGATGGATCATGACTTGATCTTGGTAATTAACCATCATCCGACGAGTCACGCCGTCTTTAGCAAAATTGGCTGTATCTGTGCTTTTAGGACCGGAAAATAATTTGATACGCTCAAAGGGTTCGCTCATTTTAAGCTTACCTTCTTCGCCGCGCATTTCTAGAAAATTGGTCAGAACAAATAACTGTTGAAAAGTCTCTGCGGATTTAGAAAAATCCACTTTCTCTTTCTGATTCCCACCGATTTCGTCATAATTTAAGTCATAAACAATTGCACGTGGGCCGAGATTTTTTATTTCTTCTAGTACTTTGGTGTGATCACTGAACTTCGGAATGCCCTTAAAATACTCAACTGATTCTGGATTGATTTCGGCAATCAAAATATGCCCTGATGTTTCTGGAGCGGGAGAATATCGAACGCGTAAGTCGTAAAGGTAGGCCTCAAAAAAATCCAGCTTGATTTGATTGATAAACAAAGCCAGACCGGTCGCCAGCGCCACTCGGAAAACCATGATCCCTAGAAACTTTATTCTGTCCCAACGGGACCCGGTATCAGTGGTTTTGAGCGAGGGCGGTAGTGCCATTAGTTTTCTATCTTATTGGTAAACAGCCTTCGCCACCTTTAGCTTTAATAGCTGCAGATTCGCTATTTCCACCTTTAGATGAAGATTTGGGCTTAATTTTTTTGATACTTTTAGATTTCATAATCATTCCTACTTCGATGTTAAACATATAAACCTCTTTTCTATAAATTTCAATTTTAATTCCATATACACGAGACAATTTCAAAGGTGCCAGATGCAAGGCGGATATGACTAAAATTCGCGAAGGCTCGGCGCCCCCGGCGTACGTCAGTACGTCGTAGCGGATTTTTGGCGTATCCAACGCAGTCAGATGGCGGCTTTCAAATTGGCTCCTCTCTGGCGATGGCATAGTAGTATAATGCTAGAGCCAGTAAAAATCTCGTTCTTTCACAGAATTGCAAACTTTTCTGTAACGTGTCTTTTTTCGACGTTGTTTGGTGGATAAACGAGCACCCGCCACCGCACATATATTTCGCCCAGCATGACTGACAACTATTACGCTCAATAATCGTCTCTTCAGCGTATCCTGCCAGCTTAGTCTCATCCAGTACCGACCCACTACCAAGACGATCCTGGGTGCTGCCAACGGTCCAAGGACAATTGAAGACTTGATTACGACTATCAATCACTGCAAAGCTACGACCTAGTCCACAATGATTCTCTAAACGCTCTTGCGAGTCTAGACGATCAAAATAATTATCAAATAAATAAATCTTACGAAGTTCTACCTCGCCGCCCAAGTCCCATGCGGCTTTTGCGGTTTTAGTTACTTCCAGCATATACTGCTCGTTAGACGCCTCATCCAAATCACTGACGGAATAGATAAAATCGATCCAGTCAAAATTGAACTGTCTAAAATATTCGTACGTCTCTAGCACAGCCGTGTGATCTTTTGTAAATACGGCGTGAACCGCTAACGGACCGATCTTGGATCGAATTGTATTTAATTTCTCTAACGTAGTTTCGATTGCTCGAGATGTTGGTTTGTTGTTTTTCTGAGGACGAAAACGATCCATGATCTCTGGTTTTCCATCCATGCTAACGACAACCGTCGGTTTATAAGTAGAAAGTAAATTTAAAATGTCATCATTCAGCAATGTTCCATTCGTAGTAATTTTATACGTAGGTACAAAACCTTTCTCTTTAGCGGCGCCATCAACATATTCACAAATCGCGCGAATGCCAGCCGGGTAAAGCAAAGGCTCGCCACCTAAAAAGCTAATGTGGAAACGTTCGCCCTTATCTAGTTTCGAAATAAAGTAGCTCAGCTGAGGCAGGGTCTTTTCAATTTCTATACGCTTAACAGGATCACCGTAACTGCCATCGCCGCCGGCTGCGCAGTAAGTACATTTCAAATTGCAAATTTGTGTAACGTTGATATTTAAACTTTTTGCTTTGAATTGAGTTTTAGTTTTCTTCGCTTCAACAACGGGAACCTCGTCGTTCCAAGTTTTCAGCTCACTACTATTTTCTAACGACAAACTCGACTCAAATGTTTGCGGAATAACCGACGATGCTAAAGACACTTTCGTCAAACCGTGAAACACCTCAGGCGTAAGTCTAGCTACTTCCAAACTTTCACTTTGGAAGCCAATAAACGCATCAGGCCCGGACCCCAAAAATGAGGCGGCGTTAAAGGCGGCAAGGTTTTGATATCGGCTTAGGTCTAACACTTTTTGACTCCAGTTGCGTGTGCTACTTAAGAACGTATGCAAAAAAGAAACCAATTTTCGGAGAAAACAATTTATGTTTTTTCCTGTAATTTTAGATAGATAGATAACTTTTTAGCGGTGCCCTTTTGCCCCCTTTCGACCATCGCCTGGCAACCCTTTGGGCAAACCTAAAAAAAACACAGGGTTCTAGTTTCAGTTTGCACCTCAAAATCCGATGTAAAAACATGAATTTCGCTGTCACCAAACATGTGGTTTTTACTCTGGTTCTTGCCGTCTTGGTGACGTTGCAAATGGGCTGCAGCAAAGGCGTCTACCTCGGTCCCGAGTCGGCCGAATTCCTAGCCACGGCATCCCAAGAAGATTGCGGGTATTTACAAAATGAATATGGCCAACGTGTTGCCTGGAAAGAAAACCTTCCCGCTGAATTTTTCGTATCTAAGACAATCCCAGAAGAATTTCGTCAAGATATCACAGAGGCCGCGGAGGTTTGGAACACGTCCGCAGGAAGAACAGTTTTAAAAATTAACGTATCCGATCTAGAAAGTCCGCTTTCGACATCTGACCAACGCAATACAATCGCAGGCTTGCAGGACTGGGACGAAGACAAAGCAACTCAACAAGCTGTCACCATCGTTAAATTTCGAGGTAACTTGATCACTAGTGCTGACATCAAAATTAATTTAGACGATTTTGTTTATTATTCCAAAGAGCCGCAGAATTCGAAGCAGGTTCACTTTGGTAGTTTGACTGTTCACGAACTGGGTCATGCTCTAGGATTAAAACATGCCTCGATTAGACCGACTGTGATGTGGGCGACACTTGGTTTTGATATCGTCAGAACGTCGCTTTCAACAACAGACCGAAAATCTTTAGGATGCGAGTATTAAATGAAAAAAATATTAATTCCATTCTTTGTTTTCGTTTTGATCGTTACCGGAGTTCTGGTTTTCAGACACCAAAACTTACGCCAACCTTCATCCGTGAAAATGGATAGTAATGGCGCGATTCAGCTGATCGACAATGATCTATCCAGAAATGAAAACAAAAAACAAATCAAACGAGCTCTACTGCAAAGCTTAGATTGGAACTACTCAGCCGAGAATGCCGGTCTGTCACTCAAATTTGAAAATGTTAAACTTTCTAACAGTAGCGAAGCGGATGACCTGTGCACCGCCTACCCGAACATGACTATAACATTGGAAGCTCCGGATATCAGTTACAGCGGAGAGCATCCGGAAATCCACATCCAGAAGACCTGTGAAGCCACCGGGAACATTGTACCATTTGAAACCGATTTAAGCATGTTGACGAACTCGACAATTTTAAAAGACGTCAAAGCAAAATCCCCCGCTATCGACGCTCAAATTCGAATTGCTAATTGGGACGACGAAACCCCAGACAAATGGCGTGTAAAACAATTGGTTTTCTACAGTGCTTCTAAAATGCAAAATCAAAATATCGAAGTAACTAAATACGAAATCCTTTCTGTACTTGGCTATTCTGTCGAATTTCAAATCACAGCAAAGAAACAATAATAAGGAAATTATATGAAGGCCAAAGTAACAATCAATTCGGTTGAACATGAAATAGACACGGATCCTAAAAGAACTCTACTTGAGTCGTGTTTGGTCGCGCAAATTGCAGCTCCCTACTCATGTCTTGAAGGTGTCTGCTCTTTTTGCGAAGCCGAAGTGACTGAAGGTGACGTAAGAGTCAGAGCTGGCAACGAAACGGACACACATCCAAAGACTGTAAGAACATGTCAGACATTCCCTGTATCAAAGGCTGTAAATTTAAAATATTTAAAAAACACTTGATGCATAAAATAGTCCATGGAACCCTTTAGGTATGTCACTTAATGTTAAATTTTGGGGAGTTAGAGGATCCTTACCTGCGAGCATGACACCGCAAGGTTGGAACTCACATATCCAAAATATTCTAACAAACTACGATACTAATAAATCATCTATGGGTGGCATCGCTAATCCGTCGTCGGCTCCCGCACAATTTTTATCAAATAAAAAAATTCAGGATATCGGCGGTTACGGAACGGGCACAACCTGCGTGGAAGTTAAATCATCAAAAACCCAATTAATTATCGATGGTGGCACGGGCATTCGTAATTTCAGCGAAAAAACTATGTCAGGCACATCAGGACATGTAAAGGGACCTTACCATATTTACATGACTCATTTTCATTGGGATCATGTAATGGGTCTACCATTCTTCACACCGCATTTTATTTCAGGAACTCAAATCCATTACTACGGTGTTCAAAAAGATATCGAAGCGTTGATCCGTGGTATTTTTAAGAAACCTTACTTCCCCGTCGCGTATGAACAATTGTCTGCTAAAATTCACTTTCACGTTCTGGAACCAAGACAAGCATTTCAAATTGGCGATATGACCATCACACCTTACTTACTTGATCATCCAGATCCTTGCTGGGGATTAAAGGTTGAATCTGGTGGTAAATGTTATTCACATTGCGTAGATACTGAAGGCACTCGCGTTAGCCGAGAAGAACTGGGACCAGATTTAAAACTTTATGAAGATGTTGACCTAATGTATTTCGATGCTCAATACACATTTCCTGAGCTGGCAGAGAAAGCAAACTGGGGACATAGCGCGGCTCAAATCGGACTCGATTTAGCATTTCGTGAAGGAATTAGGAAAGTATTGTTTGCGCATCATGATCCAGGCGCAACGATCGAACAAATTCAATCTATCAAAGATCAGACTCATGAATACTTTCAATGGCGACTTGATCATGCCAAAGAATGCAATGAAGAAATTCCTGCGTGCGAATGGGATTTTGCCTATGAAGGTTTAGAAATTAAACTATAAAGGTGCCACCGTGACCGGAATCGTTTCAAAATGCTTATTGCTCTGCATTTTAATTTCTTCACTCTCTGAGGCGGGCGCTCTTATTGGCTTAGATTACATCTTGTTCACAGACAGAAATACGGTTGAAACAGCGACATCATCATCATCAAATAAGTCCATGTATGTTTTCAATGTTGCGTTTACGATCAACCAAAAGAAGTCGCTCTATTTTGGTTGGTCGGTATATAGTGTAATCACTAAAGATGAAACTAACAATCAGTTCTCTAATTATACAACCCAAGATATGGGACCAAGCTTTCGTTATGAATTCGGTCGCGGTGGTTGGTATTTTTTAAGTTTTGTATACGGCATCCGTACGCAAACTAGTTTTGATACCGGTGGTACCGCTGAAGAATGGCTAGGAACCAACTATTTATTCCAAGCTGGTGTCGCGCCCGAACTTTCTGAAAGCTTTCAGGTTGTTTTTGCGTTTAATTATTTTAGTGGCGGCGCCACCAAAAAACTTGTTTCAGGTGTCCAAACCGACGTCACATATTCCAAAGCCTTCATGACCCCAACTGTCGGGATCACTTATAAATGGTAATTATTTAGTCGCCGTACCTGTGTAAATAGCTGATGTCGGAGTCGATTCGTCTGGCAAGGCGGAAGACAGCGTTGTGCTGCTGCTGCTGGATTTATCTTTAGCGCAACCGAAAAGATCGATGACACCTTTACTGCACAATCCCCAAGTCGCTAGAACAATACCTGAAATAATCAGCGTTGGTTTTAACCATGAACTATTATCATCCCAAAATTCTGATACTGCACTTTTTTCTTCTGTTTCTAATTTAGGAGCTGATAGCTGAGGACCACTGCCGCCACTATTTCCCGGTCGATTTTTCGCCAAGTCATCCGATACAGATTTCAAAACCGAGTACTGCCATTCTAATCGCTCACACGAATTATTTTTTTGACGGCATTCTGTTCGGCTTGCATCAACTTGACTCAGATAACTTTGAATATCGCTAAGAGAAATTTTTTTCTCTCGCATCAGGCGCTTCACTATCATTACAGCGTCACTATTTGCTTTTCCTTCTAGTAAATCCCAGCATAATTTACCCGTAACTGTGATGCAGTCATCGCCTCTCGCGAGAGATTCATTTCCAAATAGAAACAGTGACCACATATACAAAGCACCCTGATTCGCTTGCCCGACCTTCTTTCCTTTCTTAGCGTAAAATTCGTTGATAAGTTTATTCATGATCTTATCAAACGAACTCAAATCGTCATGTGTGAATGGGATTCCGTTCACCATCGCCGCAATATTATCATCGCTTATAAATTCGATGTTCATCGTTTGCTTCGGGTGTTTTATTAATAACCGAAAGCCAGAACTAACAGACTGAGATTTGTTTAGATTTGTTACCGATAATTCGGGAATTTCTAAATTTTTATTTTTGGCTAAATACTGATCAACATTATCTTTGTATTTCCCCTGCACCACAGGTTTTATGTTCTTCCATAAATCGGCCAACGGTTTCTGACTGAATTTCATCAAAGAACTATTCTTCAGTGTTACCAGCAGACCGTTAGAATCTTGTGAATCCGCTGAAACATTTTGAAAACAAAAAACTAATGAAATTGCTAAAATAATTTTTTTCATAAAGGTCTCCTAGTAGGTGATTGCCTGTGGAAGGTTGCTCGTCGTATAGGAACCAGTTCCTAGTTGACCGTAATAGTTATAACCCCAGCAATACTGTGATGAGTTTACTTGCGCACATGTGTGATACCCATGACCTTGAGATACCCCGGTAACACCAGAGCTGAAAACAGCATTCGGTGCCGTGATTCCACCTGTTGTTGATCCTGTGCCGACTTGGCCATAACCGTTATATCCCCAGCATTTCAAACTGCCGTCGCTTATCTGAGCACATGTTGTTAACAAGTTTGCAAAAACTTTAGTGGCGCTACTTAGACCAATATAATAAGGGGCCACATGCGCTGTTGTATTTGATGTTCCTAATTGTCCGTACGTATTGAGTCCCCAGCATTTTACCCGTCCAGATTGCACGGCACATGTGTAGTTGTAACCCGTAGATACCGACGTGACTCCAGATTCCATACCTGAAACAGCTTGGGCATACGATTGATTCGTCGTTGTTCCATCACCAACTTCACCACTTGTGTTTCGACCCCAACAATACAATGCTTCTGATTTAATCGCACACGCATGACTAAAGCCCGTCGAAACATGAGTTACAGAATCCGTTAAACCTGATACTGTGGCAGCCGCCATCGTCGCTGTCGTTGTTCCATTACCAAGTTGTCCATACGTATTATCACCCCAGCAATACAATGCTCCACTTTTTATCGCGCAGGTAAAACCATTTCCAGCTGCGACCGCTGTAATTCCGGATGTCATACTAGTTACACTTTTGGGAGCATAGTAATCAGATTTATTTCCAACACCAAGCTGACCTGTTCCGTTGTATCCCCAACAATATAATTTAGCATTCATGATTGCACAGGTATGATACGTTCCCGCAGCTAGAGCTGTGACAGATGAACTCAATGCCGAAACTGATTCCGGAACATTTGAATTTGTAGTGCCACCATCACCTACTTGTCCGTGATTGTTATAGCCCCAGCACCAAACGGCAGAACTCGAGTCTATACCACATGTGTGGTAGGTGCCGGTTACCATGCTTTGATAGCTAGTCGAACTCGATTCAACAATTGCAATCGTTGAAGTGACATAAACTGGATCTGTAAGATCTAGCTGACCTACATATAGATAGAAATAGGTGTCACCATAGTTTTGTCCATCATCTAAAGTGGACACAGAAATCGATACTGTTTTGCTGTAAGCAGGAATCGTAATCTCACCCGATATCTCGGTGTAGTTGTATCCTGAGTATGCCGAGGCATCGACAGTCATATATTTATAGACTCGCGCGGTGGTGGAAACAGCTGACATCGTAATTGTGATACTCACTGAACTACCTTCGGTCACAGAGGGTGAAGTGATAGAAGAGATATCTGAAGGAGATGAATACACTGACGTTGTTACGGCTGTCGTAGTAGTGGTATCCGCGTCGGTCGTTGCCGAGCTAGCCGCTGTACTACTTGGATTAGAACAGTTTTGAAATCCTACAACGACCGTAATCGCTGCTATTGCTATCAAATTAGTTATAAACTTGCGGTTAATCATCTTCACGATTATTCCCCCTTTTAATAAGTTTATAGTTCCATTTAAATGTTGAAAGACCATGGAAATGGTTTTTAAAAATCGTGTGTCTCATATAGGGAATCCACACTCCTTCCAGAATTGTTTGTCATGATGACCTTAACAACAGGTGGATAATTTCCACCAGCATAAGCGAGGCACAAAATGAAACGTTTGCTAAAATGGACCCTAAACATCGCAATGATCTTTTCTTTCACTACAGTAATTGCCAAACAAAATGGCGGAGGTGGTTCAAGAGAGAACTTAACCGACGAACAAGAACAATGTATGGAATCTATCCTTGGAAAACGAGGTGAAGGTGAACGCCCTAGCCGCGAAGCTCACGAGGCAGCAAAGAAACAATGTAATATCTCTGAGAGTTCTGACCAAAAACACGGCCCCCCCCCTGGTTTAGAAAACCTTACAGATGAACAAGCGTCATGCTTACATAGCAAATTAGGTAAACCCGGTGAAGGACGTCGTCCCAGCCGAGATGATTTTCAAGCTGCCACTGCTGAATGCGGCATTGTAGTTCCGGACTTGCCTGGCGAACAAGACTAGTCGATCCTAAAAAGGGAAGTAAAATATGCATTTATTAATAGTAGAAGATGATCCAATTATTGCCCGCGGACTTCAGGTTTTTCTTGAGTCCGCCAACTTTAAAATATCGCACGCAAGCACATTAAAACGCGCTTTCGAATTGTTCGAAAAAGAAAAATATAATTTAGCCGTGTTGGATTTGGGACTGACAGACGGTTCGGGTTTAACGTTTCTTGGACATGTACGCGATAGTGGGTCTCTACTACCTATTATTATTTTAACTGCGAAAACAGATGAAGATTCTGTTGTCGAAGGTTTGCAAAAAGGCGCCAACGACTACATGAAAAAGCCGTTTAGCAATCGAGAGCTGCATGCACGAATTAATTCAGTACTTCGTGTACCAGCTCCTTCTGAAAACACAGTTACTTTCGGTGAAATGCAGATTTTAAAAGATCAACGTGTTGTAAAAATCAACGACAAGCCTGTTGAACTCAATCGACGCGAGTTTGATCTACTTGTTTTACTTAGCCTGAAACCAGATACAATTTTAACTCGGGAGCGAATTCTTACTGTTCTTGATAAAGAAGGCGAGATCTTTGATCGCACTGTTGATTCTCACATCAGTCATCTCCGCTCAAAATTAAGACAAGCCGGTGCCGACGGAATTAAAATTTCATCAGTTTATGGCGTTGGCTATCGATTGGAGAAAGTGTGATAACAACGCGCATATTTCAAAAATATTTCTTAATGGCCGTTTCACTGATACTTTTGTTTATCATTCTGGGAGTAGCTTTTAATAATTACATGATCGAATTGATGCGTCCACAAAATCGCGAATCGATCGCCCCAATCTTCATTGCTAGAATTATAGATAGAATCAATCCAGCAGATAAAGCAAAAGCGATCGAAGAATTACAATCGTGGGAAAGTGGACCCATGGGTCCAACACTATCTTTGGTGAACGAGTCCGGACAGTGTCTATTTCCTAGAAACTGCCACTTAGATATTGATTGGAAAACGGTTGTTCTACCAAAAAGTACTTATGAATTTACAATTGTAAAAAATAAAACAGAACCACCCATGAGACCACCACGCTTCGGTTTCTTTCCGCCGCTAGGTGGCGGCCCCGGCGGACCGGGCGGGCCTGGAGGCCCTGGAGGTCCCGGTGGTCCCGGCGGTCCTCCATTTTTGAACATGGAACCCACTATAATTAAACTCAATAATCCTGAGCCACTATATTTAGTAGTGACGGCTGGAAACCCGCCACCTATGCCTCCCGGCGGAGCCTATGGCCCCCTCCTTGGGATTGGCTCGCTTCTGATGTCTCTATTTTTGGGTGTTGGTTTTACGGTCGCTATTATTTTCAACTCAATGAAAAAAGGTGTGACCGAAGCCGATCGAGTTATCTCTGAAATCAAAAGTGGAAATTTGAAATCTAGATTTCAAGTGAAAAGAAAAGATGAATTCGGTCAAGCGATGCAACGTTTTAACACGATGGCTGATGAGATCGAAAAACTAGTTCACGGATTGAAAACATCCGAGCAAGCACGAACCAAAGTTCTTCAAGAGCTTGCCCATGACTTAAGAACGCCACTCGCCTCGCTTAGAAACCTAGTTGATACACTTCAATCCAGCATGGAACGCCTAGATAAAGACACTCGAAATGAACTTCTGAATCTATCGACAAAGGAAATTGATTACTTTGAACGGCTTGTAGAAGACCTGTTATTCTTGGCCCAGCTGAAAGAACCAGACTACGTTGATCATCGCTCGACATTTAATTTACCAGAGACGGTGTTAGACGTAGCCGAAGACTGTTTGTTTATGTCGTCACAAAAAGGCAAGAAGCTTGAGTTAGTTGAAAACTTAAAGGATCAGAAACAAGATTTTGCTGGCGATCAACATCCCATTAAACGATTAGTCAGAAATGCTGTTGAAAACGCCTGCTCGTTTGCAAGATCTAAAGTTACTGTTACACTTGAAAATGCAGACAATCGAATGATCCGTTTGATCATCGCTGACGATGGGCCCGGTTTTAAAGCTGACGATCTAAATAGTTTCGGGCAAAGAAATATCAGTCGCAAATTAAATACCGATGTAAATGGCCGCGTATCGCTAGGCTTAGGCTCTGTTGTTATAAAAACAATATGCGATGTTTATCACGGAAATGTCTCTATTCAAAATATCAAGGATAGTTCTGGAGCTGTTCTTGGCGCGGAAATTCGAATTGAATTGCCAAACAATCTCTATTCGTAAACTTAAGATTTGCGACGGTGAAGCGGGCATGCTGGCAAACGGTCAATCCGCTCCTGGCCCTGTTGGCGGGAACAGGAACAGCCTGCCAGTGTGACAGTTTGCCCGCCTGACCCATACAGATTACCTATTTACGTTTACGATCCTGATAGCGCTTACGAATAGCATCGCGTCTTTGTGGCGATAGGCTTTTATACATTTTCAATTTACTCTTAATTTGCTCGCGCTTTTCTGGAGACATATTTTTCCAGCGTAAATAATTATCGCGAATTTTAGCTTTGCGATCTTCTGGCAAGTTTTTGTAGCGATTCCAGTTTTTCACAAGCTCTGCCTGACGTTCAGGTGGTAATTGTTTATATTTTTGGAATGAGGCTAATAATGTTTTCTTTTTCTCTGGTGTTAATGCCTTGAAGTTTTCCCATTTCTTTTTAAGGTCTGCTTTTTGTTCCGGCGACAACGCTTCCCATTTTTGTTTCTGACCTTTCAAAAAAGCATCATCATTAGCACCAGCGCCTTGCGCTTTGGCTTGCAAGCCAATCAGGGGAACAATCGATAATAGTTGAACAAATTGACGGCGTTTCATAGGCTATTCCTCTTCCAACTTCAAATCTTCGGATTCAACTTCAGATTTTTCATCCTTTTCGGCGTCCTCAATCTGTTGAATCATATCCCAATCTTTTTCATTTTGGATCAATTCCATATTCATCAACATATCTAGATTTTTTAAAAACTCTTTGTCATCGTCATTCATATATATACCTTACGAATTCTCGTCGTCTTCAGAGTACGCTTCTAATAATTCTAAGTCTTCAATCAGCTCGAAATTATTGGCCAATTCTAGACTGTCTTCATCCATATCCAGAGCGGCAAATGTCTGTAAATCAACTTCGCCCGGAGTATTAGCTGCCATTCCTGGAGTTTCACTATCAATCGGCGCTATCGGAGACTGATCCGCTTTCCTATTTAAAAACCAAAAACTAAATGCTGTTAACGCCGCCGTTGAGGCCACAGGCATCCAAATTTGAAACCAGCGTTTGTTATTATAAATCTGACGGTTTTCTTTTAAAACCGGCGCTACTTTCGCAAACACCATCGCATCTAGCTCTGGCGGAGGATTTACTTGGAATCCGTTATCATCATGTCTTTCCATGATATCTCCCTTTGAATTCCTTCTCTAGACTCTGTTTAGCTCTATGAATTAACACCTTAACGTGATTCACGGTGAGCTTCATTTGTTCCGCAATTTGAGAATGTTCCAAATCTTCTACTAGAAATAATACGATCGCTACCCTTTGATTTTCCGGTAGGCCGTTAACGATTTCTGCTAGAATCTGATTTTTCTCTTTATCGAAATACTCTTTTTCAGTCTCAGCAATGTCCGCAACCTTGTTTAATTCATCGTCGCTAACTTTATCTTCCCATTTATCGCGTTTGATTTGGTTTAAGAATAAATTGCGAGCAATTTGAAAAGACCACGCCTTAAAAGAGTTACGCGCTTGATAGGAATTTGCATTTTCTGAAATTTTGATCCAAGTATCTTGGTAAATGTCCTGCGCTCCCATGTTGTCTCCGATCAGGTAAACACAAAACCCGAATAGTGCGGCCTTGTGTTTTTTGTAGAGGGATTCGAACGCTTTCGAATCCCCTTTAGCTACTTTCTGCAGTAATTCATAATCATTATCTATTTGTGAGCTCATTTACTCACAGTAGCTCAACTCAATTTTTGACGTTTGTCCATTTTCTTGTAAAGATGCAACACCGCACTCATTAGTAAATGTCACAGTAGCCGATCCCGTTTTAGATCCACTGAAAGAGATGCTGAGTGATCCAGACACTGGGTAACAAGAGCAATCACCCCAAGCAATGTTACTTGCAGTAAGTACCGATGAGAATTTTGCCAAGTTATGGTTCACTTCCAGCTGACCATTAGATACATGGCGAGCCGCACGAGTTACACCGCCAGTTACTTCCAGTGATTGTAAGGTTCTAAGAGATATATTGAAAAGCTGACGACCGTTACGATCCATTCGTTTGTGCTTACCTAAGATATCCAAATTAAATCCAGCCGCCGTTTTTGTAACCTTCGCGCCACCACCATATGATGTTCCACGATAGTCAGATGCTGAATCACTTGAATTAGACACAACACCGCCTCGAGGACCAGTAATGGCTGTACTATATGTACGCGTAACAAAATCACCATTTGAATTCATTGTGCAACTCGCATTCGAGAACGCTAGCTTCACGTTACCAGACATTTGGCGAACACCATTTAGTGTCGAGCACTCTGAATATTCAATTTGCTTAACTCCATTTGAACATGCTTGCAGGTAAGCTCTAGAACAGGCTGCCGCTTGCGCCTTGTCTATTAATAGAGTCGCCCAAATCGAGTTAGGCTTAACTGATAGAAACGCAAAGCTGGAATTAGACTGCTCGTCTAGACTGCCAGAAACCGCTGTCATAGCCGATTCCACAACGGCCTCAGTATCATTAACGCTTGTAGTATCTTCGTCCGCAGTCTTGTTTTTACACCCTTGTGTTACGGCGAAAATCACTGCAATTGTAATTAGCTTAGAAAACTTCATATAAGCTCCTTTTTTCGAGTTAAAGGTAATACAATCGAGACCAGAGAAAATTACAGGAAATTTAAATCCCCCTTACGTGTATATCAAAAATAGTCACCGTCTCATTCTGAAACGTCCCTGATCGATTCTATTAGATCTTTTTTGGCACACTTCCTGTACTTCAATACTTTGAAGAACCTTTTTTAGGTGAGGTAATTATGTGGCGTTATATAACATTAGTACTATCTGCGTTTGGCTTAACCGTACTGCTTATCGCGTGCGGCGAGAACAAGCAAACTACAGCAACTAACCCGTATGCAACTAATAATGGATGCCCAGCAGGCACAGTCTACACTAATGGCTTCTGCTACAACCAAACTGGTAATCAGTGGGGTTACACTGGAACAAGCACCAACTTTGTGAGTGATAACTATAATAAGAAGGATGTGAAAATCACAGACACAGCCACTTACAAAAACTTTTTAAAGAAAGCAATGCAAGTATGTGATCAAGCCAACTCAAACGGCGGTATTTATAGTTGTGATTCATGGGCTGTCGGACAATTTCAACTCAATGTTCAAATGGCAGCAACATCATCAACTGCACTACGAGCTACATTTTCAGCGTATCCACAAACAAATAGCTACTACTGGTATGGTTATTCACTACCATCAGCAAGTGACTTCTTTTACGGAATGTTCGGATTTCCAGTGTACACAGCGACGATCATAACTCTAAACCCACTTCCGATTGATAATATGGTAGTGTCGCTAATCAATGACTCGAAAGGCTTTGAAGCCCGCGCTTATGGCGATGCTAGAACTGTAGCCAATAGAAGCTTAATCCAACTTCAAGTACTTGAAGGCAAGTTAGAACAGTCTGCATTTGATTACCAAGTTGGTTTTGAAGGCAAAATTTTTGCTAAAGGTCGCCTGCAAAGATACTAATAGACAATTAGTATCTTTCGCTGGATGATAATACAAAGCTATGAAACCATTGATAGTCACATGTCCCACGTGTGGAAAAAAAATCGAATACTCTCTTGAAAACAAGCATCGACCATTTTGTAGTGAACGATGTCAGCTGATCGATCTTGGCGAATGGGCCACAGAATCTTATAAAATTCCTGTAAAGAATGTTGAATTTGATACCTCCGCCGACGACCAAGCCGGTGACGATCTCCCTGAAAATGAAGACCAGTAAGCCTTCCCGACTATTCAAAAATATTAAAATGTTCAAAAAAAAGATATTGACGCGGATTCATTTATGCATTCTGATTGGTCTATAACAAACGACTGCTAAGGTTGTGGTCGTAAATAATATTCATAAGGAGTGTGATATGAATAAAGCGCAATTGATCGAAAAGATCGCAATGGAAACTAAAGTGTCTAAAGCTCAAGCTGAAACTCTTTTAGATTGCACAATCGAAAACATCAAAAAAGCTGTTAAAAAAGGTGATGATGTTAAATTAGTTGGTTTTGGTACATTTACTAAAGCTAAACGTAAAGCTCGTGTTGGTCGTAATCCACAAACTGGTAAAGCGATCAAAATCCCAGCTTCTAACGCTCCTAAATTCCGCCCTGGTGCTGAATTTAAAGCTCTAGTTAAGTAATTAACTGACAACCAAGTTGTTAAGTAATTTTAACTGAGACTAAAAAAAGCCGGCCCACAAAGCCGGCTTTTTTTTTATGTATTTTCTCCAGAACAGCAGGAATCTATGGCTCAACACCAAAAGAAAATTTCTCGAATTGGTTTATATACAAGTGGCGGCGATGCCCCCGGCATGAACGCAGCGATTCG
>CAZCHT010000086.1:0-18979 GCA_964498705.1 uncultured Bdellovibrio sp.
CGGCCGGGAGCTCTGGAAGCATAAGTTGGATGAGTTCAAGCTTTTGCCGCAAACGAATTTTGCTGCTGACGGCAAGGGGCTGGGTTCGCTCAGTCAGGAAGTTCTAAGCAATCCCGAAGACTTCACCTTGCTTTTCGATTACGATCTTGGCCACGGCGAAAATGGACTTAGCTTGCTTGAAAGGATGCCCGTGGGTGCCACGCGCTGCCTTGTCACGGGCAACTTTGACAATAATGAAATTCGGAATGCGTGCTCTCGCCTGGGTGTTCTTCTCGTGCCTAAAAGCCAAATTTCTGAAATTCCGTTTGTAGTTCGTTAAGTATTCCCTTATTAAACGGAGCAGATTAAAAGTGAGCTTACGGTCAGAAGGACACAATTTGGAACCAATCGTTCAAACTTCTTGCTATTTAATACGAACGATAAATGGAGCTGACCTTGCGACACACTTGCGATCTTTAACAACAAAACATTGAACGCTATGTGTCCCAGGATACCTTGCAACTTCCGTTCGAGTAAGCGTGCCAGGCGTAAAGGTGCCTTCGTCGAACGTGCCTCGCAGATCATTCGCATCGGATGCCTCTGAGCCAGTATTCACGATTTGCCAAAAGACTTGATACGGCCGATCGGCAGTCGTAGTTGCCTCGAAAGTTATTGTAGATCCCTGTTCAACGAAGTCATTCGAACTGATACGGGTAGAAGTACCACCTTCAGTGCTGAGGACGCGCGTAATGTTCAACAATTTCGATCGAACGAATGGCCACTTCAGTGGACGTCGGTGTGAAGCGTCCAGAATTACCGCGGGCAATTGCGGTGTACCTGATAAAACAGAAAGCGACATTCCTTTTTGAAATGGCTGGCCGGACTCAACTAACTGTCGTCCCAACCTAGGTGCCAGCGCATCTGCCAGCTCGATTTCATTGGTTGACTGAGCTGCAATTTCAAAATCGTTCGTTGCAGTTTCCAACCAATCAAAAAAGCCATCAGCTTTTTTAGCGTCCGAGTTCCATGCGTCAGCGAAATTCTCTCGTCGATCAGTAGGGTTATAAATTTGGTAGAGTCCGTTTGGATCGCAAATTATAAAGTTGCGCATCTTCTGAAGGATGCCGGAGATAGCACTCGAAAGATCTGACTCACCTGAATATGCTTCGGCGGCAAGCGTAGTGATTACCACCGATGAAGGCTTTCGTTCCGGCTGCTCGACATACATCATATCTCGATGTCGCTTTAGAACTTTGATAGCGAGCTGCAACGCCGTTTGTTTTTTGTAGGTAGGAATATCCGCGACATCCACGTTACCTTTGTTAAGAAGTTGCTCGCTGAAGGACCGAACTTCTGACATCCTGGATTTGAACCATGCGGCATAGCCATTAGGGTTACTCACGGGCCAATCTGAAGAATGAATTTTGAAGTTAGGATGTTTACTATCTGTAATCGCAATCGCGGATTGAATATATTGATTCGGAGAAAATCTACGTTCTGAAAAAATTCGATTTTGTTCTGCACCATCTGGAACAGAAGGCAGAAAATCAATATGAAATCGCGCATCCTCCGCATAATTTAGTGTCCAACATCGGTCCCATTTTTCGGGCTTATCCATGCCATGTGAGCGAGTATAGCTTACCAATTCGGAACCAACCAAATCTTGAAACTGCGCCTGAGTGATCTTCGTTTTATTGACCGACACTTCACAAATCATATCCAGATCATAATGTTCCTCGGAGCCAATTGGTTTGATCGCGGTTCCCAAACGAAATGAACCCTGTAGATATACGCGAATGTCGAATTCTTTAAGCGCTGATTCCGGACGCTTTAGCCACTGCCCAATAGATGAATAACTACGTTCTGCCGAATCGTAGCGACTTTGGGAAATTGAAAGGTCAGATGCAATTTTTTTGAGTACATCAGAAAGTAACGCCATTCTCGCTCCCTCTAAGGCTTCTTAAGAGAGTCCGGAAGGAACTTGTTTATTTCATCTTTTGAAAACGTGTAATCTTCTTTTGTTTTGAGAGCATCTTGCGCGCATTTGTAAGCGTCACCATCAGTTTGGGGCGCTCCTAAATAAATCTGTGATAGCGTTTCCTGTAGCTGGTCTCGTCTGTTTCGTGCATCGACGTCTGAGACACTTTCCATGCGCAGGTCCGTCAAAAGCGAAAGATACGATTCTCGAATGGGCCAAATTTTGGAAGCCGCATCTCTATGCTTTTGCGCATTTGCACCAAGATCAAAATCTTTTAGATAAGAAACTAGAAAAACACTTGCTAGCGAAACGAGGCATGTGAATATTTTGACCCACCATTGATCGAAATCGTTTGCGAGCGCAAGCACTCCAGAAGCAGTGAACGCAGCAAGCGCGATCTCGCCGGTTTTAAAACGGCGGAGCTTGTCGGTTGCACGATCGGCCATTTTTTCGTGCGTTTTGTGGGTGTAAATTGCTCGCCCAAAACACTCGCGGATTTGGTCTTCAAGTTCGGAAAATGGTTTCATAATACGAATATACAGATTTGGTTTTAGAAGTCAGGTTTTCTGCTAAACGGCAAACCGCGTTGAGTTCATTAAACCTAACTTTAGGTGACGCGAGGTCACCCAAGTGACCTTGCACAGATCAGAAATTTAAATTTGCAGGAAACAAGTGCAAACCGTTTAACTATTTGGCCTTTTGGGTTTTCGTAGCCTCTTAGGTGATTTGAACATTTACATAGGGAATTATATTGTCCTTTAACTGAGATTATAATCGAATAGTCCAATGGCGACACCAACTTTTACAGGATTGAAGTGTCATTATTCTAGGTTGTCTGAGATGATCAAAGCCAATCACGCGACTACTGAAATCAAATCAAAATTTTTAACACATAAAATAAGAACCCAAATTCATTTCGCTCTGTCTACGTTTACGATTTTCGTCTGCGGTGAGCAAATCGCCATGGCGGACGTCCGCCATCATAGCGACTTTCATTAACTTAAAGAAATCACTTAGTAATTCAAAATCAAGGGTGGCGGAGCATCGCCACCCTTAGAGTTTCATCGGCAAAAGTACAAACCAAACTTCATCACACAAATCAGCAACTTACTTATCTGGCACAAGCCCCCGGCGGGTCTGCGTTCTGTTTTGCTCTATAGAACGGCAGGAAGTCGTCATTAGAACGCCTTCTATTAACTCGAAACTAAGGAGGTGCATCTATGAATACCAAAACAATCAAAAATAAAAAGACCACGAAGCTCAATAGCGATCTGAACAAGGCTCCATCTGAAGGAGCGAAGCCACTATCCGTATGGCGGCGTTTGAAAGGCGCGTTTTCGGAACCAGACATGACTCTTGAGGCATGGGAGCGAATCGAGGCGAAACGAACCCCCACATCGCACAACTCAAATCAGTGGAGGAATTTCTAATGTCTAGAACATTAAAAGACAAAAAAGAAATTTATCGAAACGAATCCGAGTTGGTCCATATCAAACGTCAAGAGCCGTTGCTTACTCGCAGATTTCTTAACTTCAAAAAATCGGGACCGCCAGTTGACGGCGATGTCTGTCCAGAGTGTGGCGGGCTGACTGATTTTCAAAGTGGCTATCTGACTTGCTGCGAATGCGGGTGGACTGAAGACGTTGTTGAAATGTTCGAAATGGAAAGGTTCTCAGCATGAACGACAACTCTAACTTTCCATACAGCAATGTCATTCCAATTCGCAAGTCTGACAGCTTCGGCGTCTATGTGGGCGAGGTCACATCAAGCGGCGAAATTATTGAGGGTGAAAGCGTTGGAATCGCTTTTCTAAAACAGGGATCGAAAAAGTTTCGACTGAAACTGTTTTTGTTTCCGAGCCATCAGTATTTCGTGATGCCCGACGAAAAAGACGACACGAAATATATCGTCTTAAGCCTTGAAGAGTACCAGTTGCCTTCTGGCGAGGCACGGACGAGTTGGAACCGAATCGGCGAAGGGCGACTCGTCGGCAGCTTCATCGCACTAAGAGTGCAGCTTCTTCCGGAAAATATTTTCTTATGTCTATTTCCAGACAAGAGCGAAGCCAAGGAGGACTCCATTGCAATCTAACTTTAAAAAAGGAGGTGATCTTATGAAGAATAGAAAACTGTTTCTAACTTTTGCGATTCTTTTGGCGGCACTTATGCTTGTTCCAGAGCTTGGCTTTGCCAGCGTTGAATCTTCGCTTGTTGGAATTCAAACAAAACTCACGCGCGTTATTCTGCCAACTCTTTCGATTATCGGTATCGCTTGGGCGGCATTTTCACTGATGAGCGGCAACGAGAGAGCCAAGCAACACATGTGGTACGCCATTCTTGGCTCCATCATTGGGTTCGGCGCACAAGCCATTGTCGATTTCATTTCGCAGACGGTGCGCTAATGAGTGACGACAATCTTTTAACTTCCTCTGTGCCCAGAACACTGGAAACAAAAAATAAAATTCTGGGGCTTGAACTTTCTGACGTGCTCGTTCTACTTTTGAATCTATCGGTCCAAAATTTAATTTTTGGATCAACTTCTTTAAAAGTTCCGATGGTGTTTGGCACCAGCGTATTTCTAGCTGGGATTCTATTTTTTTTCAAAAAAGGAAAACCAGATCAATTTCTTCAGCACTTTTTCGAGCATCTGATTTCGCCAACAGTATCGTCTGCAAATAGCTCGGACAAAAAGTATCGACGTTTCGGAAACGGCGGTGCCAAATGAGTGAAATACATTCTTTATGCGAGAATTTACCGTTTTGGGAGTTCGAATCAAAACCAATTCCGCACGTCATTCTTTGGGATGGATCAATCTCATCAGGGATTGAACTGCTGCCGCTTGATATTGAGTGCTTCGATGAATCCCGCATCAACCAGTTAACCCTTGGACTTCGGGCCTTTGCGAATTCACTGCCCGAGGGCACAACTTCGCAGTTTATGGTCAAAATTGAGTCCGACGTTGAGGACGTCATTCAAAAGCACACCGCACTTGTTACGACTCCAAATGAGTTTCTAAAACGACTTGATCAAAAGCGCGCTGAAAATTTGGTTGATCAAGTAAAGGCTGGATTTCTATTCAGGCCTCGACTTCTTTATTTTCTAAAAACCGAAGGCGCTGAACGGCCCGGTGTCTTTTCGTTTACACAAACAAAAAAGTTTGCCGCCGATTTTGAAAAAGGATTTGAAGATCGCCTTCAGACTCTTAGCCAGGCTTTAGAAAATGCAAAATCAACTTTAGCATCGCTTGGTTTTGTTGCGCACGACTGCTCAAAAGAAGATTTAGTTCAAATTCAGTACGAACATCTGAACCCCAACCGCGCAGAGGTCGTGACCGCGCCGAATATTTGTATTCGCGCGGCTGACATTGACGACCCGTCACCTAGGGAGCAGTTAGTGTTTGGTGATCTCGTTCTCGATCAAGAGGATTTTAATCTTGATGGTCTGAAAACGCGAGTCATCACCCTTAAAACGCTGCCTGAAATGACCTACGCCGGAATGATGAGCGGGTTTTTGGCCCTGCCGTTTAAGTACGAACTTCTTTTCTCGATGAAGATTCCAGACCAAGCCAAAGAAATAAAAAGCTTAGAGCAGAAGCGGCGTATGGCGCATTCCCTTTCAAGTTCATCAAGCAATCGAGTTTCAGATTTGGAAAGCGAATCAAGGCTTTCGCAGACGACGGACTTGATTCGCGAAATCATTGAGACGGGTCAACGAATCTTTCAAGCCGAGCTTATGATTATTTTGCGTGAAGCCGCAACGAAAGATGGCGAGCGCAGGCTCAATTTGCATACAAAAGAAATTCTATCGAAGTTCAAAACCTTGAGCGGCTCCGAAGGAGTGCAAGAAACCGTCGGAAGCTGGAAGATTTTTAAATCAAATCTTCCACTAGCGCCAATGTCGCTAGTGCGAGCGAAGCGGATGAAGACAAATAATCTTGTCGATTTCTTTCCGCTTTATGGTGCATCGATGGGTGACGAGAACCCAGTGTGCTTGCTTAAGACAAGACTTGGAACTTTGTATTCATTCAATCCGTACTCGTCTCGCTTGAGCAATTTTAATTCGCTGGTCACGGGGTCCAGTGGCTCAGGTAAAAGTTTTGCGAATAATTTTTTGATGCTTCAGCAGATTGCGCGCGGAACTCGCGTGTATGTGATCGACATCGGCGGATCTTACAAAAAGATGACTGAAGTATTGGACGGTCAATACTTCGAGATCAATCTTTCTGGTCAGTACGTTTTGAATCCGTTCGAGCTGAAAGATCCAAGCGTCGAGCCCTCCGGCGACAGGCTAAAAGGTCTCGTCAGTATCGTCGAGCAGATGGTGGTCGATCAAGGTGAAAAGCTTTCGCGTTTTGATAGGGTCCAACTTGAAGCGGCACTAACAACTGTATTCTTAAAAGCCCGGAGCCAGCCTTCACCACGCTCGCCCGTGCTTTCAGATCTCGCGAAGCACTGCTTGGCAGATTCCGATGATTCGCTCAAACGGATCGGAAAACTTCTTTTCCCGTGGATCGGTGGAACTCCCTACGGAAAACTTCTCGATGGCGTTGGAAAAATTGAGGCCGACCGAACCATTGTGTCTTTTGATTTGAAGGGGCTCTCTCAGTATCCCGATTTGCAATCCGTCATGATCTTGATTCTAACGAATTTCATCTTAGAACAGATCGAATCTGATCGGACAGTCCCTAAGCGCGTGCTTCTTGATGAGGCGTGGGAACTTTTAAAAAGTCCAGCGGCCAGTCAATTCATGGAGTACGCAGCTAGAACTTTTAGAAAAACTGGTAGTGGCATTACGTTCATCACCCAAGGCGTTGAAGAAATCATCGCAAGTGGCATGGGGCCTGCGATTCTGAACAATACCGCAACAAAGCTCATCATGCTTCAAAAGGGTGACACCAAAGTTTTACGAGACGCTTTGAAGCTGAACACGCAGGAACTCAGGCTTATTCAAAGTGTTGAACAGAGAAAAGGTGTTTTTAGTGAAGGCTTCTTGATGGAGGGCGAAAGCCGTCAGGTCATCAGAATCCAGCCATCACCGCTTGAGTATTGGATTTCGACTTCAGACTCCAGAGACAACCAGTTTCTAGAAAAATTGAAACTCGACGGGCTTTCGCTTGAAGCAGCACTTTTCAAAGCGGCCGAGCTTGCACCCTTCGGCGTTTCGTCAATGAAGGAGGTGGCCGCATGAAAAAACGAATTTTAACGATTTTGGTTCCCGCAATGTTATTGCTTAGTCCAAACCCTGCGAAGGCAGATTTGTTTGGTGGCGATGTTCTGGTTTTAACCCAGATTTTAGCCCAGGCCATTCAGACCGTCATCACACTTAAAAGTGTCCTTGAAAACGGAAAGGACTCACTTGATCTATTGCGTGACATCAATGCTGGCGTCAGGAGCGGACTCGATCTCATTCGAATCGTGAATCCTAATTTCAACCCCGGCGTGTACGGAAATCTGAATGACGCAGACTCTGTTCTGCGGGCGCTTCAGGCCGTTTACGGCACCATTCCGCAAGGCATGGATGAAGACCTGATGAAGTCACAGGATCAAAGCGTCGCTGAAGTCATTTCGATGAATCGAAATCTATACGACTATGCTGATCAAGTGGACCGTGAAAAAGAAAAAATTCTTTTTCACGCCCAAGTGGTTAGTCCCCAAGGAGCTGGAAAACTTCAGAACCAGGCACTTGGTGTTTTGATTGGTGTGACCACTCAGCTTTTGCGGACGCAAAGTCAGATGCTAAAAATCATGGCCCAGAATATGGCCTACGATAATCGTAAGGAAAAGCTCGCGACACAGAACTTTCAAGAAAACTACCAAGGGCTTTCGCGTGGATTCGACGGGTTGCCTAAAGGAATGGATCTGCCTCGGCTTGGAGGTGGAAAGTGATTCCGCATCTTGAGGTTCTTGGTACACTTGTCCGCGATCTTTATCAGGGCTTGAGCCAGCTTTTTTATGTGATGCTCCCGATTGCGATTTTGTTCTCGGTGGTTTTTGGCTATTTAAAATCGGGTGATGCAAATTACCCTGACGTTATAAAACGAAGCTTTGTTGCAGCCCTGCTACTCGCATCGTTTCCCGAAGTCTCAAATATTATTTTGGATATTTGCGACGGCATTGCGCTGAAGATCGACAACATGTCTGGCCTTGAGACGTTCATGCGAATGGCCCAAGAGAAATCCCACAGCTACGCAACGGCAAAGAATGTTTTGCTACTAAAATTTGACGATCTTTTTATGGCCGTTTTAAGTTTTGGAAGCTTCATCATTTTGTACTTCGCAAGATACATCACTGTGGCACTTTACTATTTCTATTGGGTGCTGTTGTCGATTTGCGCGCCCCTGATGATTCTTTGCTACATCTTCCCAAGGACAGCAGGCATCACGGCGAATCTTTATCGAGGGCTTATAGAAGTCGCGTGCTGGAAGATTATTTGGGCCGTCATGTCGGCGATGTTGGCTTCGATTTCATTCGGGGACATCTACAAGACTGATGGCAGTTACCTCACGCTGATTATCATGAATTTCGTGATCGCGATTGCGATGCTTTTAACGCCTATGATTATGCGTTCGCTCATCGGCGAAGGCGTTCAAGCGACAGCTCAGACAATCGGAACAACGGCAGCCGTTGCGATGGCTGGTTTGCCAGCGAAGATGATGGCGGTCAAGCAAGTCACCCGACAAGAGCTCTCATATATGAAGTCCTATGCCGGCCAAAAACTACAGAACATTCAAAATAAATTTAACGGACCCAAGGGGTCCTAAAGGAGGTGCATTATGAATAAAAAAATGAAGTTACAATTAAGTGGTTATCCAAAAGCTATGGGCGAGTTCGCTGAAGAAAATCTGAATATCAAATTTCTCTGCGGAGCACTGCTTGGTCTTTTGTTTTTGATGCTCATGCTCGTTCTGTATCTCGTGAAAAAAGGTCCGACAGTGATCGCGCTTGATAACACTGGGTCAATTGCGAGAGTTGAATCAAAAATCACAGACATCCAGATCGAGTCAGCTATCAAAGAATATATCAGCTACCGATATTCTTGGGACGAAAAAAATATTTCTGACGAAATCGGTAAGGCAAAGTTCTTTGTGCTTCCAAGCCTGGTTTCCGCATTCGAGAAATCCATGGCGGAAACGATGAAGTTCGTTCGCGAAAAGAAAGTGCGGCAGCGAGTCTATCCGAAATCTGTATCGGTAGATTTGAAAGAAAAGAAAATCACCGTACTTGCTGACAGAATCACGGAGTTCGACAATTTAAAAGCAGCGACAGAAATGCGGCTGACTTTTCAATTTTCGACCGACGACCGTACCGTCGTAAATCCTTGGGGCGTTTATATTACCAAAGAAACGGAAGAGGCTGCACGATGAGTAAGATCATTTCGGCACTTGTGGGTTTAATTTTGTTTGCGTCTTCAGCTTATGCCCAAGTTCGCAAAGTGACGGTCAAAAGTGATGATATTTTGACTGTCAAAACTGCACTCGGGATTGCCACGATCATTCAACTTCCTGAAACGATTGGCTCTGCCATCATTGGCGATCAGTCAGGGTTTAAAGTCGAATATCTTGATCGTGCCGTTACGATCAAGCCTCTTCGCTGGGGAGTGAAAACGAATTTGTATCTGGTCACCGAAAAGCGACGATACAACATTCGATTGCTTACTCTTCCGCAAGCATCTGCGGACTACATCGTTTACGTCAAGGCTCCTGATCCGGCGCAGACCGCTACAAAATGGGTCAGTCTTGGGAAGTCTGAGGAAATCGACGGTACAAAGCTGACCATTCGAAAAATTGGTTTTTCTGAGAGCGGCTTTATTTTGATTGATGCGACACTCTCTTTGAAATCGTCAAAAGATTTAGTCTTAAAGCCAGAGGCTGTTTGGATCAAGCAAGGTTCGGATTCAAAAGTTATCAACGGTCTTTTTTTATCGACTACAAAATTATCACGAGAAAAACCTATTTTGATTGGGATCTCGCTTGCGAAGTCAGATCTAAAGTCTAAAAAACCTGTGACTATTGAAATTCAGCTAGAAAAAAAGATTTCAGTAACACTGTCTGAAGGTATTTTATGGAAGTAAAGCAACGAGTGCAGGCCATCTTCCAAAAAATAAAATATAGTGCTTTAAAATTCCGTGAAAAATTTGTTGAGAAAAATGAATTCAGCCAAAAGGTTGAACTTAAATTCAAAACTTTCAAAGTTATCGGATTGATCGGCGTTCTGATTTTTGTCGCTGTCGTTTTTTTGATGCCGACGGATATACCGATTGAGTTCACGGAAAAGATTGATCGGCCTGACCCTAGCACAAGTCAGGATAAAACCGGCACCGATCCCAATCAAGCCAGCAGTTCAGCTCAAGGGCTCTGGGGTTCACCAAAGATGCCAACGGCTCATGGCGGTGACGCTTCACAGGTGAATCACAATACTTCGATGGTTATTGGCTCCAAGGGTGGCAACGCAAAAACAGAGCTTCGCGCCGGAATCAGGCTTCCGCTTCGTATTTTAGATAAAGTTATCGTGTCGCAGGATTCGGTCCCGATCTTAGCTGAACTGATTTTAGATTCGCAGACGGATTCAGGGTTGAAGCTCGCGGCTGGCACTAGGTTCTATGGTGAAGCAAGTTTTCAAAAAGGATCGGACCGCGCAACAATTCGCTTTACGCAAATCTCTTTACCTAGCGGACAAATCAGAAAAGTTTCAGCTCTTGCTTTAAGTAAAGATGGTCAGCCCGGAGTTCCAGGCCGCGTTTTTTCAGACGGAATGAAAAATACCGCAGGCCAAGTCCTCACGACATTTGTTGGGGGACTTGCCGCAGGTAGTATGGAAACCGACATCCTGGGCCGCTCTAAAGGCGGAATTGAAAACGGTTTACTTGGTGCGGTTGCCGCTACTGCGCAGTCTCGCGCACAAAACTACGGTGAAAAACTAAAAACAGAACGCGAGTGGATCGAACTTAACCCCGGCGTCGAATGTGACGCTGTGTTGAGTGAAGCACTCAAACTACAAGAAGGAGGTGATAACTATGAGTGAAGATAAAAAATCAGAAATGACAGACCGAGGATTTATATTTCTAGTAACGATGACCACTCTTTTTGTTGGGTGGTTAAAATTCAAGCCGGAAATCGTCGCCTGCTATATTAAATTTCGCTACGGCATCGCAGTTGGAATCACGCTCGGCATTCTTGTGATCTACATTAAGGTCAAAAACAAGATCCTCGCGAATTTCAAAGACGCCGATATCGAAAACGAAGTCATTGGCCCTTGCAAAGACGAAGATTCAGTCTTTGCTGGCATTACCCCAAAGGGTAAATCGGTTCATGTCAAGCAGTCCCACAGACGGATGCACACTCAGGTTGTCGGCACTACAAACGCCGGTAAAACCGAGTCGGTCATTGTACCTTGGGCTGTTGACGACATTAAAAAGGGCCGAGGCCTTCTTATCATCGACGGAAAATCTGACCGTAGCCTTCTTGATAAGCTTTACGCCTATGCAAAAAGGCATCATCGAGAGGGCGACGTTCGAATTCTATCACTTTGCAACGTGGACATCAGCCACACATTCAATCCGTTTACGAATGGGTCTGTGCTTGAAGTAGCAGAGCGCGTGTTCGCGGCGCTGAATTTCGAAAATGAATATTTCAAAAGTATTCAGTACGACGCCTTTCTTCACTGCCTGCTTTTACTGGAAGGCGCCAAAGTGAAAGCGACTCCGTTCCGAGTGATCGAATGCCTTAAGCATGAAAAGCATTTGGCGAACCTCGCAAGTCAATCGACGGATTCAAATCTTCAGGCATGGGCCAAAGATTTCCTAAGCCTCAAACGTGAAGACCGCGAGCAACGAACGAGCGGCCTTGTCGCACAACTTCAAAGTTTTGCCGTCGGTGAAACGGCAACGCTTTTCAATAACGAAAATTCAGACATTGATTTGGAGCGTGCTCTTGAAAACGGCGAAATCATTTATTGTCAGTTGCCAGCTCTTAAAATTCCGACGCTTGGTAAAGCCACGGGAAAAATTATTCTCCAATGTCTTCAGAGTGCCGTATCTTCAAGACACTTAGGAAGATCAGAGCATAACAACTTTTTTTCGGTCTACTTAGATGATTTCACTGAGTATCTGACACCGAGCTTTGTGACCCTGCTTAACAAATCTAGAAGTGCGAATGTCGCGATTGTTTTCGCCCATCAGGCGTTAGGAGATCTTGAGGAACTTGGCGCTGGCGTCAAAAATACGATTCTGACTAACTCAAATTTGAAGGTCTTTATGAGGACCAATGAACCCGAATCGGCTGAGTATTTCTCATCAGTAATCGGAACAATTCAAACGGCCAAAGTTACCGAACGACAAAAAGACGGTTTCATGGGGGCCACTAAAACCGGCGACGGCTCTGTCAGGGAAGCTGAGGAGTTCAAGTTTCATCCGAATCTTTTTAAGCAAGATCTTGGCGTCGGAGAGGCGATCATGGTTTTGCCACACGCAAACGGGAGCCTTCCCGTTCGGATTAAATTCAAACGAAGCTTTGATCTTGATAAGCCAGTGATCCCGAAACTTAAGAAGTCAGCTCCGGCGGGAATGCCTACAGCTACAGATGAAAAACAAAAAAATGAGCAGACCGTAGCCGTCAATGAGCTGTTGACAAAAGCGGCTCACCAACAAAAGGAGGCCGCATGAAAATTATATTTTTGGCACTTGTAGTTGCCTTGTCCGGCTGTAGCCACTTGCCGAAGTGCGGAAATCCTGAAGGCTCAGGCGTTGTGTTGGCTGGTAAAGACACCTGCCAAGTTCGTATCCGTCAGGTGACTATCGGATCAGATTTGAAAATTCCCGAAAGTCTTAAAAATTCAAAACTGTCGCAATTCACTCTTGAATGGGTCGAACCAGACTTGAAAGACGGTCGTATCGAACTCGGCCATTTTGTTTTGGTTCAAAGTTCTCAGGCAAAGGATTCTAAATGAGACAGATGAACAATCAAATTACTAAGGAGGCTTTAGAATTTGCCGCACGCTGGGGATTTTTGACGAGGGATTTATTTTACGATTTTATCTGTCGAATGAGCATGACACAAAACTACCGCTATTGGCGCTCGCTCACTGACGGCGGACTTTTTGTACAGTCCAAAGCCTCTGAAAATGTTCTGCTCTTAAGCCATAAGGTTCGTAGACAAATGTTCGGGGAATCTGCGCGCCCTTCGAGACTGCCCGCGTATATTGGCCACGATTCGATTGCCGCGCGGTTTCTAATGACGTTACACCAGACCGGACTCGTTAGCCGCTACTGGCTTGAAAATGATCTGATGAGCAATCCGCTGGACACTTATGACATTCTTGGATCAGCACGCGTTCACCGAATTCCAGATGTTGTTTTTGATCTTAAAACATCAACTGGCGTGATTCGCTGCGCTTATGAGGTTGAGAAAACTACGAAGACGCAAAGTCGCTATTCGAAAATTGGGCTCGCGTATCTGGACTATTCGAAAATCAATTTGATTCTTTTTGCCTGCAGCAGCCTTGCGACCGAAGTTGCGGTCAGCCGTGGGTTTCAAGGCAAAGCCTTTACAGATGCGAACCGAGTTCCCGGTATTTTTCAATACCCAGATTTCACGGCACTGGGGCTTAAAACGAAAATTCGGTTCGGTACGCATGAGTATTCGATTCAGAATTTTTTAGAAGTCGTCACCAAACAAATCGTCGCGGCGGGAAGTTCTAAAAGAAATCTAAATGAAAAATCCATTTCATTTAGAAACTCACCAGAAAGCGAGGCCGTATGAAAAAAATCGAAGAAAAATCAAAGACATGGGACCCACCCAACTCCGCCCCCTTGAAACAAGTTTCTTCCTGTCCACCCCCACCCAACGAGTTGAGTGAAGGTGGACAGGAACCAGGGGGCGGAGTTGGGTGGGAATACAAATTAGGAAATAACAATTTAAAATAGGAGGTGGATATATGAAGGAGGAAGAAGAAAGAGAAGAAAATAAAGACGTAAAAACAAATGCAGCGGTTACGAAAAAAGAAGGCCGGATTGTCGTAAGCGTAGAAGCTGAAGCGGCAATCGCAGAATTTACCGATGCCGTAAATGATGGCTTTGATGCAGGCCGGGCGAATCGTTATGAGGTCGCAAGCTATATGATCCTCTGGTTTAAGAATCATGGGCCAGATGACGCGATTTCAGAAATTCGCCGCCGCTCGGCAAACGGATTTTCGATGCTTGATGCGGTTCTTAAGAAGTATAAGGGCTTCGGAGAGTTGCCGTCCGATATTCAGTCTGCACTGGATAAACATTTCTTTGGCGAAGCCGCCAAAGAACAAAAAAAGGCTAAAAAGAACTTGAAACAAGAGTCTCTCAATGAGAGACTTGAGGAAAGTGAGGCGAGCCGTGAGCCCACAGCAGCTTAAAAAAATTAGGGAACAGCTCGGACTCACGCAGGATGATCTCGCGAAAGTTTTAGGACTGGCAGGAAAGAAAACGATCAGTCATTTTGAAACTGGATTTAGGACACCAAGTCCGCTTATCAGTGCCGTGATGAGCTACTTGGAAAGTCTGCCGGACAGAAAAGCTGCGGCATTTATAGAGGAGTTTCAACGGCACATTGATGAAGCTCAGAAATCCAACAAAGGCCGTTCGCGTGGGTAGAAGATCCACGTACAAAGCGGCGGTGGATTTAGATGATGATGGGATGATTGTAGAGCTGGTGGGTGTTGCTGATAGCTCAGACGATGCCGAAGCCAGGCGTGAGCGAGTGCAAACTCTGATCGCAAAAATCATCCTACTTGGTCAAACACGAGGGCGACCTCGGAAGGAGGCAACTGATGAAGAACAAATCGCAGCCTGACGTAAAATTAGAATCTGGAACGGCACTGCTTATTGGATGCTACTCAAGAGTTTCAACGGACGAGCAGGCAAATGTCATCGAAGGATCACTCGATAACCAGCGCCACCGAATGCAGTCTTTTATCGACATTAAAAATATGCAAGAGCCTAACTGGGGTCACCTGGTGGAGTATTTCGTAGACGATGGTTACTCTGCAAAAGACACCAACCGCCCGGCTTACGCACGGATGATGAAGGCTTTAAGGTCCGGTAAAATAAATGCTGTGATGGTGACGGAACTTTCACGGCTTTCGCGTAATATTCCTGATTTCTGTGACTTTCACAAAATGCTTGAAAGCCAGGGAGCAAAGTTTTTTTCGATCAAAGAACAATTTGATTCGAGTACCCCAGCCGGAAAAATGATGCTCTATAATATGATAAATTTGGCGCAGTTCGAGCGAGAGCAAACGTCTGAACGTGTTGCGATCAACTGCCACTCCCGCGCCCAGCGCGGACTTCTTAACGGTGGTCCCGCTATCCTTGGATACGATAAAGATCCGGCAAAGAAAGCAACCTTCCTCGTTAACGATCAAGAAGCAAAAGATGTTCGCAGAATTTTTGAACTTTTCATCGAACAAAGAAGTCTAAGTCGCACAATTGATGCTGTCGCTGCAGAAGGTATAAAACCGAAAGTCCGTGAAAACGAAAAGAACCGTCTAGTGAAAGCCGGAAGATGGACTGTCGAATCTTTGAGTTTTGTTCTTAAAAATAAAGCCTACATTGCCGTTCGCGATGTTAATAAAGTCAGCAAGAAAAAGGATCAGAGCAAACTCAAAGCGTGGCAAAAATACGGAAGCTATCCGGCTTCTTGGCCCGCGATTGTTGATGAAATGACGTTCAATACTGCAAACGTCATCCTTGCTGAAAATTTCGAGCGCGAAAGAATGCGCCTTGATACGTCAGCAACCAGAGTTTTTGCTGCCTCTGGACTTTGTGTTTGCGAAGAGTGCGGACGAAAACTCGTCGGCCAGTCAGCTCACGGAAAAATCCAGGTTCACAGATATTACGTCCACTCATCTAAAAAGGGTGACGTCATCAATTGCTCGGTAAAGCGAGTGAAGGCTGATAAAATTGAATTGAAATTGGCTGAATATTTATCTGATATTTTACTTGAGGCTGGCCACTTCGATAAAATCGAAGAACGTATCCATCAGCTTGTGGCGCATTCCCCTGAGCAACTCAAAGCGGACAAGAATCGGATTGCTCTGGAACTTCAAAAGCTAACGCTTGCCGTGAAAAATACATTTAAGATCCAGGCTGCACTTGATGCAGAGTCTGAAGCGATTCGCGAAACTGCCAGAGAACTCGAAGAACTTAGCCGGAAGAAACGCCACTTAGAGGCAGAACTTGAAAGTTTGAAAGCTAAAGAATTTGAAAAAGGTGACGTTGATGATGCGATCAATGACCTAAAGGATCGCCTTGGGTCATTCCGTAAAGGCTGGATAAAGGCGTCAGCCGTGATGAAGAAGTCTTTGTTGAAGGATCTGGTTTACTTCGTCCTCGTCGGCCCTAAAGGGCTTAAAATTCAGTTCCGCTTGAAGCACGATCTGAATAAAGACGTCACACCCGAGGAATTAACGGCGGCAAAGATTTTTGAAAATAACGTCATTGATTTATCGGAAAAAAGGCAAAAAAAATCCGAAGAAGCGGAAGCTACTTCGGAATCTAAAAATTCTAACAACTTGGCCATCGCTGGTTCGCAAGTCGTTGGAATTGGTAGGGGCGCAGGGACTTGAACCCCGGATCCATCGGTTATGAGCCGATTGCTTTAACCAACTAAGCTACACCCCCGCCTTGGGACTCAAAGAACCTACCAGTTGGCGATAGGTTCTATTAAAATCTAAAAGATACTAATTTATCCGTCAACGAAAGCTTTAAGCTTGTTAGAACGGCTTGGGTGACGAAGCTTACGTAACGCTTTAGCCTCGATCTGACGAATACGCTCACGAGTTACGTTGAAATCTTGCCCCACTTCTTCCAAAGTGTGATCCGATTCTTCACCGATACCGAAACGCATACGTAAGACTTTCTCTTCACGTGCTGTCAATGTCGATAGCACACGACGAGTTTGTTCCGCCAAGTTCAGGTTCACAATCGCTTCTGCTGGATTGATTACCTTTTTGTCTTCGATAAAATCACCTAAATGCGAATCTTCTTCTTCACCCACTGGTGTTTCTAAGCTGATTGGCTCTTTTGCAATTTTAAGGACTTTACGTACTTTATCCACAGGCATATCCATTTTCTCTGCGATTTCCTCTGGCAATGGTTCGCGACCTAATTCTTGAATTAGGTAACGAGACGTACGAACTAATTTATTAATAGTTTCAATCATGTGAACTGGGATACGGATTGTACGAGCCTGATCCGCGATAGCGCGCGTGATCGCCTGACGAATCCACCAAGTTGCGTATGTCGAGAATTTGTAACCACGACGATACTCGAACTTATCAACGGCTTTCATCAAACCAATGTTACCTTCCTGAATTAAATCCAAGAATTGTAAACCACGGTTAGTGTATTTTTTCGCGATAGAAACCACGAGACGTAAATTTGCTTCCACTAATTCTGATTTCGCAGCATCCGCTTCGCGCTCACCTTTCCAGATGGCCGTGTAGGTTTCTTGGATCCAACGGAATGTCATTTCAGTTTCAGAATCTAAACGTTTTAGACGAGCATCAGCTTCCTGAGCTTGAACTACGTATGATCTGAAACGGTGATAGCTAAGACCCGTGTCCTTAGTCATCTTCGTTAATTCTTTTTCATTACCTTCGATTACTTTTAAACGCTCAACTAAAAGATTAATATCTTTAGACATTGTACGTTCAACGCCGTCTTTGATTCTTTTCTTCAAAGTCGATACGCGGTTCACAAGGTTTTTAAATTTAATCACGATACGATTGATTGTCTTACGATTGAAATTGATCGACTCAAAGTTCTGCATCAAATTTTCGTTCAACACACGAAGTTCCGACATAGTCGCATTTCGTTTATCGTTCGGAGTGTTTTCTTGTCTTAAAATTTCAAAAAATGCACGAGTGTCGTTTTGGTATACTGTTACCGTTCCGATTAACTCATGAATTTTGTCGATGTATTCTTTTTCGTCGTACTGAGTATCTTCATCTTCCAAACCGCGGAAGATCGATTTAACTTTGATACGGCCTTCATCTAATCGTTTACCTAGATTGATAATTTCCCAAGTTCCTAATGGTGACATCAAGATGGCGCGAACGATTTCTCGCTCCCCTTTCTCGATACGTCGTGCGATTTCAACTTCACCCTCACGAGTTAATAATGAAACGCTTCCCATTTTGCGCAGGTATAAACGAACTGGGTCATTACCCTTAACGTCTTCTGTTTCTGCTTTTTCTTCAGCGTCGTCGTCGTCTTCTTCCTCTTTGTCGATATCAGAAAGGAATGGAGAATCGCCTTCTTCTGCCTTAGCTGCCATTTCAGAGTGATCCGTGATCACTACGCCTTGAGCTTCTAATGCATGCATAAATGTATCGATAACAACCGGTAATAAAATTTCCTGCGGAAGGATCTCGTTGATCTCTTCGATCGTAAGAGCTTTTTTCTCTTTAGCAATTTTTAAAAATCGTTGAATTTCTTCTTTGATGATTATTTCTTGTTCTTCTTGAGAAAGGACTTTTACTGGCTCTTTCGATTTATTGGGTATGTTTGACTTCACTCGTTCCCCTGTTCTAGCTCTGCGCGGTTTCCTTACTGTCCTTGAGATCTTTTAACGATTTCTGAATCGCCATCATCTCTTCGAGTTTCTCTGGTGTTGCGCTCACCTTTAGCTCGTGAGAGATCGTTTTCAATCTCTCTTTTAAAAAGTCTTCTTTGACTCGTTGAACGGCGTCCTTAAAAAATTTAGCTTCTATTTCTAATTTTCTTTGTTCGTCGAACTCGCTCACTGAATCGGAATTTTCTGATTCGTTGATGTTGCCATCATTCGCATCTACTGATTCCCAATCTGCATCAACTTTGTCGACCTTTTCCTTCTCGTTTTTTTCCTGTCTTTTTTGTCCCTTCCAAATTTCCTGGGGGGTCTTAAAAAACAAAACGTTTGGATCATCGATTTGAGTTATTAACAGACTAGTCAACCTATCAAACTTTTCAGGGTTTTGTCTATAGGCTTGATCAACGAATGTGAAAAGATTTTTCA
>CAZCHT010000087.1:0-18553 GCA_964498705.1 uncultured Bdellovibrio sp.
GTCAATGCTGATGGAAATATTTTCGAAAAGTGGGAACCTCTGGGTTTGGTCGTACAAGTCCTATCGGGTAATGATTTCGCCCTTCCTGTATTAAGCGCTTTCGAAGGTTTAATGACAGGAAACGTCAATATTTTAAAAATGAGTCACCAATCAAGTTCATTCACTCAAGACTTCTTTACTGAGTTCGCTAGTTTTTCGCAAACGGCGTGCTGGAAAAATCGAATATGCGTAGTGAATGTGAGTTCAAAAGAAAAATCTTTGCTTGAACACCTTTATTCCCATGCCGACGGGATCGTTGCCTGGGGTGGCGAAGAGGCCATCAATGAAATCAGGAAAAGTGTTCCGGCGTCGGCTCGATTTATTGATTGGGGACATAAAATCAGTTTCTCATATTTGACCAAAAAAGAATGGCAGAATACTGAATCGGTAAAACAAGTGGTGCATGATATTTTTGTTTTCAACCAACAAGCATGCTCTAGTCCTCAGTGTGTGTACTTAGAAGATGCAACTTTTGCCGACTTAAGATCTTTTTCGGCTCAGTTAGGACAAGCCATGAATGCCGTTGTTGGCAATTATGCTGCTAACGATACGTCAGAAATGGAAAACGCCGAAATAACTAAGATGGGCCTTATCGTTAAAACCGAGAAATCTTTGCAGTCTGAATACACTGACGTGATTGAAGATAGCCATGGACAGTGGCGCATTTGGATTGATTCACGCTCATCACTGCGTGCATCGCCTTTGTATAAAACAATTTGGGTTAAACCAATTCAGCGCACTGCTGTGATGAAAACATTCAGACCAATGAAACAATATCTTCAGACCGTAGGCCTTGCATGTGATATCTCTGAATTGTTTGAACTTAGCCGATTGTTTTATTCTAGTGGCGTCACTCGCATTCGCTCTAATGGCGGTATGCAAGATAGTTATATGGGTGAGCCTCATGACGGATATTTTGCGCTGAACAGATATGTTCGCAGAGTCAGCTTGGAATCAAAAATTGAAAGCTTAGCTTCTTTTTCTACATTAAACGATTTGCATACAAATAAAATTCACTTTGACCAATTTCCAGATAAACTTATGGATAAAGTGGATTTCCAAAATATTCCAGATCAAGCCAGCTCGCAGTTGTATTTTAAAAGCGGCGGCAGTTCGGGCGTTTCTAAAATTTCGCAATTTACCTATGTAGATTATCACACCCAAATGCAAGCAGCCGCAAATGGTTTGATGGCGGCAGGTTTAGATCCGCGTAAAGATAGAACTATGAATTTGTTCTTTGGCGGCGGTCTTTATGGTGGATTTTTAAGTTTCTTTACAATTATGGAAGAACTTAAAGCCGTTCAATTCCCGATGTCTGCTTATATGGACTACGATTTTGTCGGCCAAATTATTAAAAAGTATAATGTTAATGTTTTAATGGGTATGCCTTCTTACTTGATGCAACTTCTTGAACATAACCGCCAGTGGATCACTCAAGATCGCATGATCGAAAAAATATTCTACGGCGGTGAAGCGTTTTCAACCGCGCAAATCGAAAAATTGAAAAATGATTTTGGAGTTCGGGTTATTAAGTCTGCAAGCTACGGCAGTGTTGATATGGGTCCTTTGGGATATCAATGTCCTCATTCCGATAATAAGACCTATCACTTGCATCACAACATCCATCACTTAGAAATTCTAAAATTGGATTCTTTGCATTCCGTTGATGGTGACGAACTTGGTCGTTTGATTTTCTCGACTCATTCACGCGAAGATCAAAGCCTACTTCGATACGACGTTGGTGATTTGGGCAAATGGGTAAAATCGGAATGTCTATGCGGACGAAAATCACCTCGCTTTGAATTACACGGTCGATACGGTGATATTTTCCGCGCGGCCGGTAGTTTCTTGAACTACAATCATATCGGATCTCTTCTTTCGGAAAAACTGGGAGTTTCAAGTGAGTTCCAAATTGTGTTAACTAAGCTTGATAGTAAAGAACTGATGAGAGTTATCATTTCCTCTGATGCTAGCGAGACTGAATTCCTTCGCTCATTAAGTGTTCGTGGAATTGGCTCTATGAATGACGTAACTAAAGCTTTTCTAGATACGTATTATGATTTAGATGAGCTTGTAAATTACGAGAAAGTTTTGGAAGTAAAAATTGAACTTATACCGTCGGAACAGATGTCGCGAAGTGCCGCTAGCGGTAAGCTTTTGCATATTATTGATAATCGGGAATTTATATGAAAACCTATTCATTAAATGAACTTGTTGATATTGCTCGCAAGCACTCGCCTTATTATAAGAACTTGTACAAAGATGTTGGTACATTTACTGACTTGTCGCAACTGCCGATCTTAGACAGCGCTGCTTTTTGGAAAGCTAACACTATTAAAGACAACCAGGTTTTAACAGGACCGCAAACAAGCGGGATCGTGTTTAAAAGCGGCGGAACCACTGGTAGTCCTAAATTTTCTTTCTTTTCGTTAGAAGAATGGGAACTCTTCACCCACGCGTTCGGTGAAGGAATGCGCAAGGGTGGTCTTAAGCCCGGTGAAAAAATCGCGAACATGTTTTACGCTGGTGATTTATATGCATCGTTTATGTTTATTTCTAAATCGATTGAAAAATCAAAATCAGAGGTAGTTCATTTTCCACTCAGTGGTGGTGCTGATTTTAATCATATTGTAGAAACTATGAATTCGTTCGAAATTTCTACTTGGGCCGGCGTGCCAACAAGCATGATGAAACTATCTGAATATGCTCAAACGAATAAACTGCACGCACCGACGAAAATTCTGTTTGGCGGCGAGAGCATGTACGAAGATCAAATTAGTTTCGTAAAAGAAGTTTTCCCCAAAGTTCAGATTCAATCTATCGGTTACGCAAGCGTGGACGGTGGACTGCTAGGCTATCTAGATGAATCATGCGATATCCAAGAACATCGCGTTTTTACTGACTACACTGTAATGGAAATCTTGGACGAAGACACTTTGGACGTTATCAGCGAGCCCAATCGTCCTGGTAAAATGTTTTTAACGAACTTAACTAGAACGCTAATGCCAATCATTCGCTATCCGGTTGGGGATAAAGCCATGTGGATAGAAAGTTCATCTGTTACACATCAAAGAAAGTTTAAAATCCTAGGCCGCTCGGATGAGGGCGCGCGCGTGGGGCCAGCGACCGTATATTACGACGATATGAATACATTGTTGAACACGTTCCACGATGTTATCCACATCAAGGGTTTTCAATTGCGCCTAGTGCACTTTGAAAACATGGACCAACTAGTAATCAGAGTCGCCGCTGCGAATCCGTCTGTGAATGTGCAAAATCAGATCAAAGAACACATTTATCAAGAACGCGAAATGATCAAAAAACTTGTTGATGAAAAATTGATTCACCCAGTTGCCATAGAGTTCGTGCACATGACGGATCTAGATACAAACGGCCGGACGGGAAAATTGAAACGTATTATTGACGCTAGGAAATAGTTTGGTCCGAAACGTTGCCTAGAGAAGTTCCCTATGATTAAGTCTTAGGGATGAAATTCCTAAAGCCTTTTCTAATTTATACTCTGTCGTGTTTTTTCCTGGGGCAATTGTGCTATTGGATTGTTCAAGTTATCGAATTCGATTTCTCGTTCACATCTTTTCCGTTTGTTGCCTTCACAACATTCGGCAACCAGCCCTATGGCAGTTTCTATAAAATGCCAAGCTACCACTGGGAATACCCAGCCACGTATTGGTGGATAATGAGTTTTTGTTTTGGTTTGATCGCAGCTGCTTGGAAAGTGCTTTTTGCTGAATCAAGAAAATGGCTTCGCATTTTAACAGGAATTCTAGTCATCCCAGTTTCTATTCTTTTAGCGTCGATTCCCGCATCGATGTTATGGGCCTACCACGACATGGCCGCAGGACGATTCTTAGGCGGCGGAAGTTCCTTTGAATATATGCTTCAACAAATTCCAGTCGGACTACAACTGGCGCTACCATTGTACGTAATCTCAATACCGTTTAATTTCATCACAACCGCGTGTGCTCTATCGTTGCTATTTACGAAGTCGCCTTTTTTGAAAATCATTTCAAAGCTTAGAGGAAAACAAAGTGTTTGAGATCAACAGCAAAAATTTAAATTACAACGACACTCAGAAATTTTGGAATGAACTCACATCAGAAATTAAAGCCATGATAGTGCCAGAATTAATTCCAAATCTAGCCAATATATCAGCTTCGATCTATCACCAATTACCCAAATTAAACTGGGCCGGCTTCTACCTATACGACGGCAAACAACTAGTCCTAGGCCCATTCCAAGGCAAACCCGCATGCATCTATATCCCACTAACCAAAGGCGTCTGCGGAAAAGCAGCCACTGATTTAAAAACAGTAGTAGTAGACGACGTAGAAAAATTCCCAGACCACATAGTCTGCGACGCCGCCTCAAAATCCGAAATAGTAATCCCAATAAAAACAAAAGATGGAAAACTACTAGGAGTATTAGATTTGGATTCACCAACACTAAATCGCTTTTCAGAGTCCGACAAAATCGGACTAGAAAAAATCATAAACATCTTAGAATCATCACTGAAATAAAAAAGAAACATCGAGAATCACCAGCCACGAACGAGCGGTGAATAAGGGCGTCAGCCGAGGCGACTAGGAGAGCCCCGCGGAGGCGTAGCACAGCTACGCCGCACAAGTGGGCCGACGACGGCAACGAAGGATCACGCCCTTAGTCGCCGCGAGCACAGGTTAGCCGCCGGACATGCTGGTCAAGAACGCCGCATTGCTCTTCGTCGCAGCAACTTTGTCCAACAAGAATTCCATCGCATCAACTGGATTCATCGGTGCAAGCACCTTTCTTAAAATCCATAGGCGTTGAAGATCTTTTTGATCAACTAGTAAGTCCTCTTTACGAGTACCTGATTTGTTGATGTCCATACATGGGAAAATACGTTTTTCCATAAGCTTACGATCAAGATGGATCTCTGAATTACCCGTACCTTTAAATTCCTCGAAAATAACCTCATCCATTCTTGAACCAGTATCTACGAGCGCCGTTGCGATAATAGTTAATGATCCACCTTCTTCGATATTTCTAGCCGCACCGAAGAAACGTTTTGGTTTGTGAAGTGCATTTGAATCCACACCGCCCGATAAGATTTTTCCAGATGGTGGAACAACCGTATTGTAGGCGCGGGCAAGGCGAGTGATAGAATCTAACAAGATAACAACGTCATGCTTGTGTTCTACTAAACGTTTTGCTTTCTCTAAAACCATGTCGGCCACTTGAACGTGACGAGTAGGTGGCTCATCAAATGTTGATGATACAACTTCGCCTTTTACCGTTCGTTGCATGTCAGTTACTTCTTCCGGACGCTCATCGATCAATAATACGATCAATTTTACTTCTGGATGATTTGTTGTAATAGCATTTGCGATATTTTGTAATAATACTGTTTTACCAGTACGTGGAGGTGCGACGATTAAGGCACGCTGACCTTTTCCCAAAGGACTCATCAAATCCACAACGCGAGTTGTGTATTCAGCAGGGCCGTGTTCAAGCTTCAGTCGCTCTTGAGGATACAGTGGCGTTAAGTTATCAAATAATATTTTATCTTTACCGTTTTCAGTATTTTCAAAGTTAAGCGTATCAACTTTCAATAATGCGAAATAACGCTCGCCTTCTTTTGGCGGACGTACGGTACCGGTTACAGTGTCACCGGTTCTTAAACCGAAGCGACGAATCTGGGATGGAGATACGTAAATATCATCTGGTCCTGGTAGATAGTTGTAATCTGGTGATCTTAAAAATCCGTACCCATCAGGCAGAATTTCTAAAACGCCTGATCCGTAAATATCTACGCCTAGTTTTGCTGAGCGTTTTAGAATTTCAAAAATCATGTCCTGACGGCGAAGACCGGCCGCATTTTCAATTTTTAATTTAATCGCTAGACCCGTAAGCTCTTGAATATTTTTTGTTTTTAAATCTTTTGAAGATAGCCAGCTTTTCTCTTCGTCAGTTAAGTTGATTCCAGTGATGTCGACTTCGGCGCCCTCGCCGTTAATTCCATTTTTTAAGTTGATGTCGTCTGGATTTGGATTCACGTCATCGCCGTGAACTTGGCCCTTTTGTGCTTGTCTTTGTTGATACTGCTCTCTTTGATCTCTCAAATCATTCCTGTCATTGTCATATCGATCGTTTCTATCATTACGGTTATTATTATTATTGCGATCGTAACGATCATTGCGGTTTCTATTGTTGTTGTTTTGATAGTTTTGCTTGTGGCTACTGCCACCGCCGCCGCCACCACTGTTGTTGTTTTTGTAGTAGTTATTTCGGTTGTTATCGTAGCGTGGCTTGTTGCTAGTTCCGCTGTTTCTGTTGTCTTGATTTTGTTGTGGTCGTGGTTCCGCTCCACCCGTTGTCGGTGCTGGTGCCGGTGCTGCTGATGCAGTAGGTGCGGCTGCTGATGCGGTCGGTGCTGATTCAGTCGGAGTTTTTTCTTTAGGAGCGGCCGCTTCGGCTGCTGGAGGAGGAGGCGTCGGTGCGCTTTCTTGAGCACTGGCTTCGTGAGCGCCATCGTCAGACTTGGCTTTTTTTCCCTCGTCGGCAGGTTTTGCGCGACCTCTTTTTTTAACTACATCAACTGATTTGTCACTGGTGTTCTTTGAATCCGACAAACACGACTCCTTATATATAATTGGTTGGGTATAAAACAACTGACATGTGAAATTCTTTTAGGATTTTTTTAGCTAAATTGATTTTTAAATTAATTTATGAACCTTTAAAGGATTTATTGTGGGGTTGTTTAAACCAAGGGTATTTAGAACAAATACTTCCTCAGTTTAACGGAAACTCGACTTTTGTCAATCGGAAATCCCTATCCTTTATAAAATTATCGTCTCAAATTGAGAACTTTGGTAAAAAACTGATTTCGTAAGTACTAATAATCATTGAGATTTTTAAAAACGCTCCTAACGCTCAATTGGCGCTCTTGTATTTTGATTCCCTAAAAGCAAACGGGACAGCGTATGTACACTCATTTAATTCGAGAAGTTGGCATTTTTCAAACCAAAGTCCTGCACGAATTTGAGATGCCACAAAACTCTCTAAAGATTTCTTTGAAAGGCCCTATCCTCAATAGTTTTGAGAATCTTTTGTAAAGTTTTTTGCCAGAATTTCCGAGTATCTAATTGTAAATAAAGGAGCAATACGTGGATTCAAACAACATTCCAGCAGCCAGAACACAATTGTTACTGCCTGTTTCTTTTAAAAAGAACTATTCCCGTGAAAACTCTCAGGGAAACCTAAGAAACATTAGCTTAACTGGCGCATTTTTAGAACATGGTGAATCATCTGCATTGAAACCAAATGATAAACTTGTTGTTTTCTTTGAGGTCGCCGGCCGAGAAAGAAAGATCCAAGCTACTGTTGTATGGGCAAACTCTGTAGGTTGTGGATTAAAGTTTATGCCGGTTAACAATCGTGACGTTCAAATCGTTGATGATTTAATTTATTTCGTTGAAGCACAACGTACAGATCGTCGTGATGTATTAGATAAAATCCTTAAGAAAGTCGGCTAACACTTTCTTCTTCTTTTTTTCATAAAGAATAAATAAAAAAAGCTTCTGTTTTCAGAAGCTTTTTCTTTTTGGCGCCCAAATTTCTTCAGGCTTAAAATTTTCTAACAAGAACCAAGTAGGGATTAACCTACTTGTGTTTCGTTCATTGCTTGTTCGAACTCTTGTCTTTGTTTATTTTTTCTCTTCACGATGAAAATAACTGCTAGTAACAAAGCTGCGGCACCAATACCAACGATCATGATTGTCTCTTGATCCATTCCCGCAATCGTTGAGCCATCGCCGTGCTCACTTGCTGGATCTTTCGTAGTTCCCGCAGCACCTTGCATGTCTGGCGGTGGAGGCGGAGGTGTCCCTGCCATATCCGGTGGGGGCGGAGGTGTTCCCATGTCTGGCGGTGGAGGCGGAGGTGTTCCAGCCATATCCGGTGGTGGGGGCGGAGGTGTTCCCATATCTGGCGGTGGAGGTGGAGGTGTTCCAGCCATATCCGGTGGTGGTGGAGGTGTTCCCATGTCTGGCGGTGGAGGTGGCGGCATTGCCGCAGTATCTACTGGAGGCGGAGGTGCCGTCTCTGGAGCTGGAGGCAAACCAGCATCTGTTTTTGCTACAGTAGCCGCGCCAGCATCATCTTTCCAGTATTTAACTTCTGTACCAGGATCTAATGTTTTTCTAGATTCGAAAGAGTTTGAACCATAAAGTTCTTTCCATGCGTCTGAAGATCCCAAAAGTTCTTTAGCTACATTTTTAAGTTTGTCGCCTTCTTTAGCTTGGTAAATTTGCGGCTGGATACCTTTGTCTTCAAAATATGTGATGATTTTAGTGCTATCATCTGGACGAGTGGGCGAGTTGTAATAGATTTTATCGCCAACACGAGCTTCTCTGTTTTTTAATATCGCATTGATTTTTTTGATTTCTTTTAAGCGAGTCGCATCACCGTAGATTTTCTCAGTGATTGATTTCGCTGTGTCACCTTTACGAGCAAAATAAACAGTATTAACTACTTTATCGCCCACTTTCCAAGTTTCAGTTTTCATTTTTTGATACTCAGGAGCTGGTGCTTTAGGAACATCACTTACAACCGGAGCTGTTTCAGTCACTGCTGGTGCTGGAACTGTTTCTGTTGGTGGTGGGTTATTCGCTAAAGTTTCTGTTGCTGTCGGAGCCGGCTGAGTTTCAGCAGGAGCCGATTGAGTTTGTAAACCGGGATCAACTGGATTTCCATTAGCATCTAAAGCTTGTTGATTTGGATCAGTGACTTGCGCTGTCTCTGTGCCTGCGACCGCATTTGGATCCAAAGTGGGATCAGTGGCTGCATTTGGATCTGTTAGATTCCCTTCTGATAAAGTTTCGGCAGAACCGACTTCACCAGTTCCATCTCCAACCGACGCTTCAGGAGAGACTGACTCTGGGTTTTCGCCACCTTCAGAGGCAATTTGGTCACCTGTTTCTCCGCTAGTGTCACTTGACGTGCATCGAACACTTGAAATCACAAGTGCGGTGGAAGCTAGGAGAATCAATAATATTTTTTTCATATATTTCATCCTTGATCTATATTTGAAACCAACGTTTTCTTTAAGTTTCACTTTTTATTTAAGCACATCGGCATAGACAATCAATTCTTTTATAGGTACAGGACTCCAGAAAATTTTTTCTTTCTAGACTTAAAGCCTAGAATCCATTCTTCAGACCAGAAAACCTGTGCTATTTCATATTGATTTTCTTAATAACATCACCGACTTTTATCTTGTTTTTCGCAAACCAGCCTTGTTTAACCTCTAAGGCATACTTCGCTTTGGCACTACTTGGGTACGTTTTTGGATTTGCGTCCAAAGAACTTTTCGATGCTTCCATATCTATAATTTCCAAAATTTTCTTGTTCGATCCAATATAAGCAATCGATAGATTAACAAACGTGTTCTTCATCCAGAAGGATCGATAGTCTTCATCTTCAAACATAAATAACATTCCGAAATTATCTGGAATCTCTGTACGATTCATCAATCCGTGCTGTTGTTCAGCGTCAGTGATCGCAAACTCCGCTTTTATGGTTGTTGTGCCGATCTGTATCGATCCCTTCTTGAATTTAGGACCATCAGCAAAGCTGGATGTAGATAAACATAGTAATAAAAGGACTAAAAAAGATCTAACGAATGAAAACATCTGCATAACCTTTCTTTATTGCGGCTGACTTAAAAAGTAGTCAGCAACGATGCCGTGGCGAACTCCTCGCGTGGAGACCGTCACAGATTTCAAATTTACGGCTTCAATTATTTTTCTTAATAAAATGGCGCCCGAATATAAAATATCAGCGCGGCCTTTGGGAACTCCCAGTTCTTGAATTCTTTGCTCGACAGTTCTGATTTTCAATTTGTTTTCCAAATCTAAAAGAGTTTCGTGCGACAGTCTGTAGCCATTGATTTTACTATCGTCATATCCACCCAATATAATTTGCGCCAGCGTCGTCGGCGTTCCCGCAACAGCCAGCACCGTTTTAATTGGAAATTTCGAGATAGCTATTATGGCTGGCGCAATACCAGATTCAATTTCTGCTAAAAGATTTTTTTCATCTTGGACACTAACGGGATGATTTTTAATAAACTTCTCTGTTAATAGAACGGCGCCAAACGGAATACTAATACTGTATTCAATTTGTGCTCCTTTACCAACAATCAGCTCTGTCGAGCCCCCACCAATATCAATTAATAGATTAAATCCGGTTTCATCTGTTTTCTGTCCCCAGAAAACGCCTTGGTAGGTCACTTTGGCCTCTTGTTCGCCAGGGATAGTTTCAATATCTAGTCCTAAGTTTTTCCCTATAGTGAGCAAGTCGGCACGGTTTTCAGCAATTCGCGCCGCCGCTGTGGCTTTGGGTAAAACGACATCAGGCTGAAATTCATCGATCATTCTCTTGAAAGTCGTAAGTGTTGTTTTTGCACGCTCTAATGCTTCAGGCATAAATCTTTTGCTGGTAGCAAGGCCTTGGCCCAAGCGAACAATTTCAACAACGTCGTTTTTAATCGAAACGATGCCATTCTTGTTAGCTGTACAAAGTAGCAACAGAAAAGAATTAGATCCTATGTCGACTGTTGCTATCTTTAGATCTTGTGCGCTCATCCCTGATCCAATTTTTTTTTCAAGATTTCGTTCACTTTATCCGGGTTCGCTTGGCCTTTAGATAATTTCATGATTTGGCCAACGAAAAATCCAAATACTTTTGTTTTTCCAGATCGGTATTCAGCTACGTTTTTTTCATTGTCTTTAATAACGCCATCAATAATCTTTTCAATAACAGAATCGTCGCTAATTTGGCCGAGGCCTTTTTCATCCACTAGTTTTTGTGGGTTTTTGCCAGTCTGCCAAATATCTGGGAAAATAGTCTTTGCAATTTTTCCCGAGATGACTTGTTTATCGATCAGCGTGATGAGCTCTGCTAACAGTGTCGGAGTCATTTTTGATTGCCCGATGGTCATATGGGATTCTTTCATTTCGCGCATAACTTCAGTCATGATCCAGTTCGAAGCTGCCTTAGGATTTCCGCAGGCTTTGGCTACCGTTTCAAAGAAATCCGCAATATCTTTTTCTTCCGTCAACACTTCGGCATCATATGCTGGTAAGCCCAATTGGCCAACTAAGCGGGCCTGACGAGCTTGCGGCAGCTCAGGTAACGTAGCTTTAATATCCGCAATTTGTTTATCGGGAATAATAATTGGCAATAGATCAGGATCTGGGAAATAACGATAATCTTGCGCATCTTCTTTCATACGCATTGAATAGGTTCTGTTTTTATCAGAGTCATACAAACGAGTTTCTTGAACGATTTTTTCGTTTCTTTCAACAGCATCAATTTGACGATCAATTTCATATTCGACCGCTTTCTCTATAAAGCGAAATGAATTGAGGTTTTTTAATTCAACTTTAGTTCCTAATTTCTTCTCGCCAATACGTTTTACGCTGACGTTACAATCACATCGCAAAGACCCTTCTTCTAAATTTCCATCGCACACATCAAGGTAGCGAACGATCTGACGCATGATTTTACCGTACTCTGCCGCTTCTTGTGGTGAGCTTAAATCCGGGCCAGAAACGATCTCAAGCAACGGAACACCGGCGCGATTGTAATTAAGAAGTGTTACATCACCGTGATGAGTGGATTTACCCGCGTCTTCTTCCAGATGCGCGCGCGTAATACTAATTCGTTTTTCATAGTCCGGCATCTTAAGCATGACAAAACCGTGTTCACATATAGGCTCTTCATACTGAGAAATCTGATAACCTTTAGGTAAATCTGGATAAAAATAGTTCTTACGTGCAAAAATAGATTTCTGACGAATTTTACAATCTAATGCAAGGCCCGTTTTAATTGCTAGCTCTACGACTTTTTTATTTAGAACGGGCAGTGATCCAGGAAGACCCGCACTCACAGTAGAAATATTTTCGTTATCACCTGCCGAAAACTCGGTTCCGTCTGAAGAAAATATTTTGCTGTTCGTGTTTAATTGAACGTGAATTTCGATACCAATAGTGGCTTCATAGCCGCGAATTTCGTAAGCCATTATGCAAACCCCTTTGGCTGAGCACCGCGAACAGGTGAACTTTCTTCTAGGGCGGATGCGATGTTTAACATTTTTTGTTCATCAAAATCTTTACACATTAACTGAATTCCAATAGGTAGATTTTTCTGGCTAAGAGCATAGGGGATGCTCATTCCTGGAATGCCCGCTAGATTTGTAGAGACTGTGAAAATATCATTTAAGTACATGGCTAATGCGTCATCTATACGTTCGCCAATTTTAAACGCGGGCGTAGTTGATACTGGCGATATCAAAGCATCACATGATTTGAATACTTCGCTGAACTGGGCTTTGAGCATGCGTCGCACTTGGGATGCTTTTCCATAATACGCCTCATAGTATCCGCTGGATAGGCAGTATGTACCCATAATGATTCTTCGTTTAACTTCTGAACCAAAACCATCGCCGCGGGTTTTAGAATAAAATGAATCTAGGCTGACGCTAGATAAATCTTTGAAATCATGGCGGTAGCCGAATTTAACCCCGTCATAACGTGATAAATTCGAAGACGCTTCACTGGATGCGATCAAGTAATATATCGGAACAGCATGCTTAGTTAAAGGAATTGAAACTTCAACTATTTCAGCTCCTTGTTTTTTTAAATTCTCGACAGATAGCTCAAGAGCTTTTTTGACATCGGCATCTAATTGGTCCGAGAAAAACTCTTTCAAGACACCAATCTTTAGTCCTTTTACAGATTTATTAATGTTCCGACTAAATTGAAAATCTAATCGCTGTGATGTTGTTGAATCCATTTTATCAAAACCACAAATGCTTTCTAAAACGAGAGCGGCATCTTCAACTGAATTTACCATCGGGCCAGCTTGATCCAGGCTGGACGCATACGCTATGATTCCATAGCGTGAGACACGGCCATATGTAGGTTTCACGCCTACAACTCCGCAATAACTAGCAGGCTGACGAATCGATCCGCCCGTATCTGTGCCTATCGTAGCTGCCGCAAGTCCCGCGGACTGTGCTGCGGCCGAGCCTCCGCTTGATCCACCCGGAACGCGATCTAAATCCCAAGGATTTCTAACAAGTCCATAAAACGAAGTTTCATTTGAACTGCCCATTGCAAATTCGTCTTGATTTAATTTTCCCAAAACTAATCCGCCGTTAGATTTAATGCGACTAACAACAGTCGCATCATACGGAGGAATAAAATTCTCTAGAATTTTTGAGGCCGCAGTTGTTTTAAGTCCTTTTGTGCAAAGCATATCTTTGATGCCAAAAGGTACACCCAATAGTTTCTTTGCCGACAGGTCTTCGCCCTTGGCGATTCTTGAATCTATGTCGTTTGCTTGCTCTAACACGCTTTCGTTCATCGTGATGTAGGCGTTTAATTTTGGATTGTGTAAATGAGCGCGCTTCATATAAAACTCAGCGACTTCTTTAGCAGATATTTTCTTTGTACGAACAGCCGTACTGATTTCTTTTAGAGATGATTTTAATATGTCCATTTTATTTCCTAAACGACAGGAGGTACTTTAAATAAATTGCCGGCACGTGAGGGCGCGTTCGCCATAATCTCTTCAGTTTTGATTTCATTATTTTTTTCATCTTCGCGCAGATAGCTTTCGATTTCGACGGGTGTAACCATTGGTTCAACACCATTCGTATTTACTTCTGCAATTTGATTGAAAAAATTTAGAACTTTACCTAAGTCTTTTCCGAGCTGATTCGTTTCCGCATCAGAAAGTTCTAAGCGACTTAAGTGGGCCATTTTTTTTAGTGTTTCAGCGTCCAACGTAAACTCCTAGTCTAGACTGCACACAGCTTAGGACAATTTACTTTTTAGTTCAACGAGGAGTTAAATCTAAAGGTCTAGGGATTGAATCCAGTCATGGATCTCTTTGATGACGACTTCGGTCGTTTCCGGCGAGGTAAATTCGCCCGCTAGTACGTGACTAGATGCGGGAATTTCAACCAGTCGCTTTCTCGGGTCTTTTATTTCAGCAAATTTGGACAAAATAGCATCGACGACAACTACATCATCGTTTTTGGTGTATAAAACCAAAACAGGTTTTTTAATTAACGAGAAATCAAGGCTACGCACATACTCCACGCTCTGTAGCAGTGCAATAAGACCATTGCGGTGATAGGATGTATTCCAATATTTTTCCATAGCTGGATTTCTTGGTGTCCAAGATCGAACCTCTTCGACAAGCAGTTTATTCACAATCGGGCCAATTCGGGTACTGAGTAACCAAGAATTCGTTGGATAAACAGCAAAAGCCGGAGATACAAAAACGGCGGCATCGATATCTAAATCCTGCGCTAAGGCAGCGGCTAATATGGCTGCACCAGTTGAAGTCCCAATAAAAATTTTCTTTTTACCTAGTTTTGGCGCAATTTCTAGCGCTTCGTATCCGGTGTCGAACAAGTTTTGTGCTTTTAAGTCTTTATAATCCTCCGCCGATTCTCCGTGCGCCGGGAAACGGGTCAGGAAATAATTTGCAGAAAACTGTTTTGCCAGCGTTTCAACCACTGGAAAAATTTCTTTACGTGTGGCAGAAAATCCAGGAATGTAGATAAAAGTATAATCGGTCACCTTAGGGCCATTGCTGAATCCCATTTTTTTTTCATTATCGCGTTTTAAATTAGGAATTTTTTTTTCTTTTTTATCAATGCCGGATTGCAGACTGCTTAAATCTGCCGTTGCCCAGCGGGGTTTGTAGTCTGAATACGGCGCCGGAATAAATGGCTTTTGCAGCAAGTAATTCGTCAATAGTCCAATAAAGATAGTGCTTAAAACCGCGCCTATTTTCCAATTTGTTTTTGCTTTCAATTCAAATCTCCAATTGGCCAATAACATAACGTCTTTCTCAAACGCAATCAAGGTCCCCGGTGTTTTCAAAAGCTTGCCTTGAAGCGAAAAATGAAGTCTAAATATTTTATGTCTTCCATTAAGGATCAAAAGAAATCTGCGGAAAAAATATTCACCAAGGTGCGAGCCAATCCTATCGAGGTGACTCAAGATGAATATCACTCCCTGATCGATTGGGTTCACCAGCTGGATTATAATTATCACACATTAGATAAGCCGCTGGTTTCAGATAAAGAGTACGATGATTTTTTTTCTGTCCTGAAAGACATCGAACTTAAACATCCTAAATGGCTTACGGTCAGCTCACCCACTCATCGCGTTGGCGGTGCCGTGCTGCCGGTGTTTACTAAAGGTACGCATCGTATGCCGATGCTTTCACTAGCAAATAGTTATGATCCAGAAGACCTAGTTGATTTTGATCAGCGCATTCAAAATTTTCTAAAAATAGAATCTTCATTTGAATATTTCGCCGAGCCGAAATTTGATGGCTTGTCGATGGAATTGATTTACGAAAATGGTATTTTAGTCAAAGCTCTGACTCGCGGAGATGGGGTCACGGGCGAAGATGTTACTGTTAACGTTAAAACAATTAAATCAATCCCGCTTCGATTAAACACTAAAAAACCACCAGAACTACTTGAGGTTCGCGGTGAAGTTTTAATTACAAAAGAAGATTTTAAATCCTTAAATGAATTTCAGGAAAAAGAAGGACTACCGACATTTGCTAATCCTCGCAATGCCGCTGCAGGTTCGATACGTCAGCTAGATTCCAAAATCACCGCTTCGCGACCACTTAAGTTTTTTGGTTACAACTTGGGCGAGTACAAAGGAATCACTTTCTTGAGTCAATCCGACGTGTACGAGAAGTTTAAAGATTTGGGAATTCCCACCTACATTCAAGCTGCTCGTGTGTGTGATAATATTCAGACCGTTGTCGAATATTATAAAGAACTTGAGCACACTAAAAGCAAGCTTCCATTTGATATTGACGGACTTGTTGTCAAAATTAATTCTATTAAAACTCAGGAAGAGCTCGGTATGGTCGCGAAAAGCCCGCGCTGGGCCACGGCGGCTAAGTTTAAACCAGACACTGTGGAAACAGTCGTGGAAGATATATTTTGCCAAGTCGGTCGCACGGGCGCTATCACGCCAGTAGCATTGATGACACCGGTGAAAGTAGGCGGCGTTACCGTCACCTACGCAACACTACACAATCAAGAAGAGATTGATCGTAAAGATATTCGTGTCGGCGATACCGTTGTTATTCAGCGCGCTGGTGATGTCATTCCCGAAATCGTTAAATCTATTCCTGAAAAACGTGATAAAAAATCAAAGCCGTACAAGTTGCCAACCCATTGTCCGGCTTGTAACAGCGAGCTGCATGAGCATCCAGATGAAGCTGTCATTCGTTGCTTAAATCGAGATTGTCCGGCTATTTTGAAAGAGTCTTTGAAACACTATGCCAGTCGGCGCGCCATGAATATTGAAAAAATGGGAGATCGCTGGATAGAAACCTTCGTTGATAGTAACTTGGTAAAATCTTTTGTCGATTTTTATAGTTTAAAAAAATCCGATTTACTCAATCTGGATCGACAAGGCGAAAAGTCAGCAGACAATATTTTAAAATCAATTGAGCAAAGCAAGAAGACAACTCTAGCGCGATTTATTTATGCGCTTGGAATTCGCTATATCGGCGAAACCACGGCAAAACATTTAGCTGACCATTTCCTAAACGTGGATCGGTTTGTTGACGCCAACGAAGATGAGTTAATGAAAATTCCAGAGATTGGTGAAAAAGTAGCGCAGTCGGTTTTGACTTGGCTTTCTATTAAATCGAATCGTAATCAGGTAAAGGCATTAATCGCAGCTGGAATTAGTGTCGCCGAAGCCAAAGTAAATACCTCAGGTCCTCTCAGCGGAAAAAGTTTTCTAATCACAGGTACCCTTCCGATTGCGCGCGATAAAGCTCAGGCCCAGATCCAGGAAAACGGTGGCAAGCTTTTAAGCGGAGTCTCTAGTAAGCTTAACTTCCTTGTCGTCGGTGATGAACCTGGATCTAAGTTAGATAAAGCGACCAATCTAGGTGTGACCGTCATTGGCTGGGATGAGGTCCTTAGGATGATCGAAAATGGACCTTAGTCGTCTGCCGAATTTCACGTAGAAAACCGAGAAGTTCCTTATACATAGGGGCTGCCATGTTTCGATTTTTAATCTACATAGTTTCGTTTTGTTTATTAACGATCAGCTGTACGCATTTGGAAAAAAAAGAAGTCGCTGCAGTTGATCCCGCGGGTCCACCTTCTTTAATTGCGCCTCTCGATTTTGAGTCGCTTGAGACACTATCTGTTGGTCATCGGGAGATTTCAGCGGAAGCGACATCACTGGAAAAAGAATTTGAAAATTTAAAAACAACGGATGAACTAGAAGCCCTTATTGCTAGAATTGATTCGAAATATGCGTCTATCCCTGATGCTGATAAATTGTTAGCTTTAGAAATCGCTTTGCTTCGCCCATTTCGTTCATACAATACAATGCTAAATCAAACGACCATTGGAATGTCAGGCACTGATTTTCTAACTTTGATCAGCGATATTGATACATCTGTTTGGAAAAAAAATAGTCTTATTAACGCCTACTTGAATGAATCGCTGGCGAAAAGCAACCGCAAGGTCATTCAACCCGCCGATGTGCAGGTGCATATTAATTCCTATGTTACCACTCGTGTACAAAATGCTTTTAGTATGGTCTCGCGGTTAAAATCAAAAACTTATAAATCCATCTTTTGTTCATTTTCATGTAACAGCAGCAAAACAGTCTCGCCGCCAGAGGCTCTTAAGACTTTGGCACTTTTCAATGCTAAACTTAGTTTCCAAGCTATGTACAAATTTAACGACCTTTTTTCAATTCGCAAAAGTTCAAACGCTTCCAAACAAACTGAAGATGCGCTTAAGACAGAGCCGAACTTAATTACATTTAAAAATTCTGATTTTGAAATTCGATCTAAAACTAAAGACTTTTTTGGACTTTTTGGAATCAGCATCAATTCAGATTTTTGGAAAAAACAAGCCTATGATAGTTATAAGAGCTATATTGCACTAACTATCTTTCTTGACCCAAACAAGGCGAGTTTAAGCCAAGCCTTCTTAGGTAATCATCAAATTGTTTTTCAAAGCAAAGTGATACAAATCAACCTAGCGGCTTTTTTTGATCATCCAAATCCAGATTTGAAAAATTTTATGGCGACTAAATTTGACGAGAAAAAAAGAACGCCTCTTGAATGGGACGTTGATAGCTATAAAGCTATTTTTCCAAATCTAAGATCAAACGACGAAGTGCCATTTCATATCGCAGCGCTTGCGTCCTATTTCCCCGGCGGATTACCGTTTCCGCTTCAGATAGTTTTTAATCCAACGACGGCAACAACTACTACTAAAGCAAAAAAATAGGGCCCTTTTGCAAAAGGCCCTAATAGAACTCAATCTTAGGTATATCTCGATACGATCTAAAATGAATTAGATGTGGTCGATGATAATATCGCGATCCATAACAGTCTTACGACCATCGGCTTTCGCGCTTTCGATACC
>CAZCHT010000088.1:0-18314 GCA_964498705.1 uncultured Bdellovibrio sp.
GATCATAATTTTTAAAAAGAAGAAAGAGGGGAGTTTGAGTCGGAGAATCTTGTGCATCCTGCACTAAAGACTCTTTTTTTAGAATTCAATCAGCATCAATCCTTGATGTTGCTTTTATTTCTTTGTTTCCTGCGAGAAAACTTTTTTGCGACTCTTGACCATCCATGGCTATCGATCTCTTTCTCACCCTCCCCGGCACCCTAAAAACATCCATGTCCTTAGAGCTATATATTTATTTTATCAAATTTGCCTCATTTCGAAACAAATTTTTTTAAGTTTCACAAACTCCTAGTTTTATCTCTAGTCGGGCTTTTCAGCATGACCAGGTGTCTAGACTAGACATATGGTCATGCCGAAGTACTACAGGACTTCCAATTCCCCGTGCAATGCACCTGCGGCCTTAATTGCCTGCAGCAGCGTAATCAAATCTTTAGGTGTAATTCCTACCTTATTCAGGTTCTGAACTAAATCACCCACGCTAGCACCTTCAATAAGCGCAATTTTTTCTTCAACAGCGCCCTTCTTACCATCGCCAACTTTAACGGAAATTCCGTTATGTGATACAGCGACTTTAGAGATTTTAACTTTGTCACCAATAACCACGGTCCCCGATTTCTCATTGATGATAACTACTGCGCGCGTATCCGGATTAATTTGAATACTTTCAATGGTTGCTAGTAACTCAACACCTTTGTTTTCGTAGCTAAATGGAGTCACAATATCAATCGTTCCTGCATCTTTGGCCGATGCATACTGTCCACCTAATTCACGATTGATCGTAAGCACCGAGCGCGCCGCCGTTGTGAAATCAGGATTGTGTAAAGTTAATCGAAACATTTTTCTAGACGAAAAATCACTTTGAACATCTTTTTCAATAATAGCGCCGTTAGGGATACGACCCGAAGTCGTATGCATCTCTTTGCCGTCACCACTAATAACAACCGTACCTTGCGCTACCGCGAATACTTGCTCGTTACCTGCTCGCATCGGCGTTTGCAAAAGAGTTCCACCTTGCAATGAACTAGATTCACCAATCGCACTGACCGTGATATCCATTGGATTACCGGCCTTAGCAAACGCTGGCAAATTGGCAGTGACAATTACCGCAGCAACATTTTTGCTTTGAATTTCGGTCGCATCCAATTTCACACCCAGCTTATCAAGCAAACGTACCATACTCTTTGATGTAAATTCGTTTTTGCCATCGCCGGTACCTTTTAGACCAACCACGATACCGTAACCAATAAGATGATTCTCTCGAACTCCGCGAATGCTTGCGATATCCTTTAATCGCGCTGCTTCTGCAGCCGTCCATAGTAATAAAACTGGCAATAAAATTTTAAAAATTCTCATTGGTGGGCCTCTTTCTTACGGATCGATACGACATCAAATTGTGGATCAATTAATTTTGAAGAAGAAATACCTTCGTCATTATAATCTTCAGGGCGAACAATACCCACTACCAAAACTTTATAATCGCGTTTGCCAATCATAAACGGTTGTTGTCCTTTGATACGGTAATTTCCGTCAGCTAGTCGCTCGATGATTCGCGTTTGGATTGGGCCAACATCAGCTAATTCGCCTTTGTCTTCCTCTTTACCCGCGGCTTTTTTTGTATCTACCGCTGCGCCTGCTGGCGCGCGAGCATCTTTAGCGGCTTCAACCGGTTTAGCTTCGGTTAGCTTACTAGCTAAGCCTGATGATTCTTTTTCTTGTTGCTCTAATTCTTGAAGCAAAGTTTTAATCACACCGACTTTTGTTTCCACTTGCTTAAATGCGGCGCCTTCTAGTTTTACATTCAAGAAATCGCCTTCTTTACGAATTTTGTTCTGCGAAAAATAATAGGACTGCTGCCCATCCATAACCCACAGAGAACCAGCTTTGCTGTCCAAATCGGAATCCTCTTCCAATTGCGACTTAGTCGTTTTCTTATACTGACGATTACCCCAAATACCATGATTAGGATTATCATTATATTTAGTCAGTGAATTTGTGAATTCATCTTCAACAATTTCCGGCTGTTGCGCCATAAATGATGCGCACGAAGAAGTAACGATCATCAATAGAATTAAATATAGATACTTCACTCTGACACCACCTTATCTTTGCTCACTACTTTTGCCATAATGGTTTTCTGATTGGCTTTTACTTTAATAGAATCGCCTTCTTGTCCATCACTCTCAGCTTGTGCTTTAATTTCAATTTCAAACGGCCCATCGTTTACTAGGAGGCTAACTGTGTCACCCTTCTTAACCATCTTCTCGACTACTAAAATATCGCGTGTTACAATTGTGTTCGCTGGTGTCGATCGCATCAATTGCTTACCAACTAAATCTTTAATATCGATCAATTTATTATTTAAAAATGTAACCTCTTTAAGTTCTTCTTTTAAATCTTCTGTCGTGAAACGTTGCCCCTGAGACATCCATTTATTCGTCAACGCCACTTTCTTGAATGTGCGCCATGAGCCTGTTGCGTATGATTTGTTGGCCTTCGTTGTGCCCCACAATGGCAGCATAAAGCTGCCACGAGTCAGTTCGAAGTCAGAATCTCTAAAATTCATATTTGGTTCATTCACGAATGGTAATTTGTAGGTTTGAATTTCAAAAATACACTCGTTACATTGGGCCGTTAAATGATTCGTAATTTTTCTTTGTAATTCATTGCGATTAATCTGATTCGTAACGGTTACTTTAAATGTATTTTCAAAAATTACTTTGGCTTTAAGACCGCTGTCTTTAATCGCTTCAAGAATCGCCTTTTTATTCAAGAAAGGGACATTGACCTTTTTAAGGCTATCCAAATCTTCAGATGTACCTTGTTTCAAAGTAACCAAGTCATACAGTGAATATTCAGTTTTTGTTGATACTTCAACGTCAGCGAGCAAGCTCACTTCAGTTTGAGCTTGCAGAAAAAACGGCAAAACTAATATTAAAAATAGAAATCTATTCATTATCTTAAGTTGTTTGTTGATTGTAACATTTGATCGCTAGCTTGAATGACTTTTGAATTTGTTTCGTACGCACGTTGCGCCGTAATCATTCCCACCATTTCATCTACGATGTTTACGTTACTAGTTTCTAGTTGCCCTTGGGATAAGTATCCTGATCCATTTAGACCTGGACGGTTTGTAACTGCCTGGCCACTCGACGGCGTTTGAGTAAATAAATTTCTACCTACTGATTTTAAACCGGCTGGATTGATAAATGTTACGATATCAATTTGACCGATCGTCTGAGGCGCATCACCTAGTCCCGTGATAACTTTGACCTCTCCATTACCACCTACTTCAATGCCTTGAATATTCGGTGGAACTGTAATTTCTGGCTGCAATAGGTTTCCGTTCTTGTCGACGATTTTGCCTTCGGCATCTTTTCTAAAAGCGCCATCACGAGTGTATCCAACTTGTCCATCAGGAGTCAGAACTTGAAAAAATCCGCTACCCTCGATTTGGATATCTAAAGGATTTTTGGTAACTACTGCATTTCCGTGATCGAAGTTTTTTTGAATCGCCGCTGTCTTAACACCTAAACCAGTTTGAACTCCATTTGGGGAATAGGAGTTCATTCCTGTCGAAGTCCCCGGTTCTTTTTGCGTGTGGTACATCAAATCTTCAAACTCTGCTCTTGATTTTTTGAATCCGTTAGTTGACACGTTGGCGATATTATTGGCGATCACATCCATATTAGTTTGTTGTGCGGCCATACCTGTTGCTGCTGTATTTAAACTTTTTAACATCTAGTTAATCCCCTTAGCTTGTCTTTCTTGGCTCGCCTTAGCTCGTCTTACCAACAATGTTTACTAACTTATCGTTCATAGAATCGTATGCACTGATCGCTTTTTGAGTACTTTCAAAAATACGTTGAGTTTTAATCATGTCTGTCATCTCTTGAACGACATTCACGTTACTGCCTTCGATAAAACCGGATTTTACGGACACATTCTGGCGTCCAATTATTTCGGGATTATGGCCTTTCTTAAAGCCATAAAGTGAATTTCCAATTTTCTCGATACCGTCTTTGTCCGCTACGTTCACAACTGAAAGTTTAGCAATCAATTGCGTCCCGTTAAAAATATCGCCTTGATCATTTACCGTTAAAGATTCTGAACCGTTCAAAGAAATAGAGCGTGATTCCGGATTGGCACCATCGCCACCTGCCGCTAAAACAAAATGGCCCTCTTTTGTAACCAGTTTTCCATTTCCATCCATCGTGAAATTTCCAGCGCGAGTCAGCTTTACGCCGTCTGGTGTCGCAATTTCAAAAAAACCTTCGCCATCAATAGCGACGTCCAGTGGATTACCCGTGTGTTTTAAAGTTCCTTGAGAATGGTCTGTGAACGTCCCTTTGGCATCGACGAAGCTTTTGTCGCCGCCTTGCATATCGTAGAAACTTTCAATGCTAGCTGGAATCCTAGGAACGGGCATACCAGTCTGTTCTTTTTCGTTGGCCGTCAGGTATTCATTAAATACCTGCGTATCCCGTTTAAAGCCTGGAGTATTAACGTTCGCAATATTATTGGCGATCGTATCCATCTGAAGACTTTGCGCCATAGCCCCACTTAGGGCGGTATAAATTCCTTTTACACTCATTCAGACTCCTTGCTAATTAAATAAAAAAGCAATCACAAGGCCATATAGACTATCGTCGTAACGATAGATTCCAAGGTGGGTTATAGACGCATTAACACTATGACAACGACGGATCTTATTCTGGTTATTATAATTATTTTGACGATTTTGATCTAGACCGCCAAACGAATGACTCTAGCTTTTGGCCGAAACTCTATTAACATAAATAATGATGAAGATATTGATTGCCTTGCTTTTCGCTGTCAGCACGTGGGCTGCAGTTCCTACAAATAGTATTTCTATTCCGGGTTCACAAGAAACTCTGAAAGAACGACTAAAAAAACTCAGTCTAAATCAAGACGAGTCAAAAACTCATAACGTCGTTTTTGATTTACCAGTTACCTACAACCAACAAGTCGCTAAATGGGTTCAATACTTTCAAACTAAAGGTAATAAGTGGTTTCGCGAGTATCTTGAACGTTCCTCAAAATTCTTACCATTTATTCAAAATGAGTTAGCTAAAGCCCATCTGCCTTTAGATTTAGCCTTTATGGTGATGATCGAGTCTGGTTTTTCAACATCCGCTACCAGCACCGCAAATGCGGTCGGACCTTGGCAATTCATAGAAGGAACAGCCGCTCGTTACGGATTACGCAAGCACTGGTGGTTAGATGAACGCCGTGACTTTCGCAAAAGCACAAAAGCGGCGATCAAGTACATCAAAGATTTACATCAAGAATTTGGCTCTTGGTATTTAGTAGCCGCAAGTTACAACATGGGCGAAGGCGGTTTACGTCGTCAGATCGAAAAACATAAAACAAATGACTATTGGACGCTGGTAAGAAAGAAAGCCCTTCCTGAAGAAACGCAAAACTACGTACCAAAAATTTTGGCAGCTATGTTAATTACAAAATCTCCAAATCTATATGGCTTTCGCTATCTAGAGCGTCGTGATCCCTTGGAATATGACTATGTGTCTGTTCCGGGTGGAACAGATTTAGAATCTTTGGCGGATGCTTTGGGCGTAACCCGCAAATCATTAAAAGAATTAAACTCTGAATTACTAGTGAACTATATTCCAAGACAAATCGCCTCACACACAATTCGCGTGCCTTCAGGCGCCGGCAAAATCATTTCTGAATTTCTGGCAAAGAAACCTAACTAGTTAGGTTTCTCAAGGTCAAATAAACTAACTAGTTATTTCTTTTTCTCTGGTGCGGCCGGCTGAGGTGTACCCTCGCTGGGATCAAATTTAGGAACACGACCGGCTTCTATCTCTTTAGCCCAAAAATCGAAATACTCTTGAGAAGACTCTAAATCCCAAAATCGCTTTAAACTATTAAGGAACGCCACCACTTCAGTTTTGCGTCCTTCACGAAGCAAATCACTCAGTACCGACATATCGTGGTAAGGTGGACCAAATGTGTTTAATTGCGGTGATCCTGGCGTCTTTGCTGCTTCCGTAAGGTGATGAAAAGCACTCTCAAGCTTCTTCTCTTTCACATCACACGAAGCATAGGCCATGTGCCCGTCAAAAATTGCGTTACCATAATTCCAATTCGAAGAATAATACGGGGCCACGGCTAACAACTCACCCGCAAGGCTTCGCATTTTAGGACAGTCTTTAGATTTCACGGCGCGTTCTAAACGCTCTGATAACGAATAAAAATAGTGAGTCCCTAGTTCAGTACTGTGCTCAACCAATTCTTTATCATTTAGCTTTGATGTTTTAACTGTAAATGGATCTGAATAACAACCATTTAAAAAAAGGATCGACGTCAGTAATAAAAAAATCATTTTCATGTTGCGAATATATACCCGCACGTATCTAAATGTAAAGTCCCTTCAACTTATAAGCCTTTTTAAATACGTCCGCTGAGGCATCGTTTATTTTACCATTAGCATCCATAAGGCTCGCAAAAATTACAGATGGCGTCAGCATAACCGTATCTTTTTCGGCCATCAAGGGCTGCAAAGTTTGTGTAGATATAGGCATACCTACTAAAACCGAAACACCAATTGGGCTGAACTGAGGATCAAGTAATCGACTTCGACCTACGATAGTTTCTGATTTCAATTTTGGCGACATAACGATCATAGAATTAGAAAATGGATTGTGATCTTTACCACCACTTACGTTCAACGCTGGCGTGCGCGTGAAATCAGAAGAAACAACCACCGTTGTTAAATCTAATAATGATTTACCTGAATTTTTAAATTGAATTGAATTCAATGCATCCAAATATTTAGCAATCATTTGGAAATTTTCTACCAAAGCCTTTTTGTGTTTTTCTGCGTGATCACTGTGCGTATCTAGTGATCCCGACAAACGGATAAACGCCGCCGGATACAATTGTGATAAAAAACCCTTCACCAGATTTCGTACATTTTGATCAGTGACTGTATCTAAACTCGCTTTATAGGCATTTTCAATTTGCCCTAATTGAACAGATATCTTTCCTAAATTACTATAAGCACCTGAAATTAACCCTGGCTTAGCCGCAGAACTCATCATCCCACCTGAAGCAAACGAACTAATACTTGCGATATTATCTGCTGTTACAATTTTGTAATTTCGACCAGCTGTATCTACTGTAGTATTCGCAATGATGGAGGCCGTTTGATTTCTGTAGTATAGATCCATAAACTGGCAAACATAACTTGGCTCTGAACCATCGGATGCACCCGATACTGAAAATGTCGCCGGACTTGGGTGACCGACTTCAACGGGGCTCATCATCACGCCATTAAAAATGGTCATACGTGGAAAATATTTCTGAACTGGCGCCATTGTAGGACCGACAAATCCGTTACCAAATTTCAAGGTGTCATTAGCAGAGTATTCGATAAATATTTTCTTTGGATCCGGCGTTGTAGTAAAATCCCAAGCCTCTGCCATCAATGTCGTATCCCAGCCAGCATCCATATAAAACTGAAGTAAGAAATGCGGTTCGGCTTCTTGAGAAATAGCCCAACTAGGAAACAGGCTTAACGATGATAGAGCTAAAGTACTTTGTATAAATTCACGTCGTTTCATATCAACCTTAGTATTTTAATAAATAATCGTTAATGATCGCTTTTTTGTACACGTTCGCAATAAACTGCTCGATCGTCATTGAACCACTTGTCGATTGATCAAGTAATTCTTTTTTAGATTCATCTATATAGTCTTTTGGGATCAACGATGCCGCCCCAAACACGTTTAAGAAAATGCCTTGAATTAATTTTTCTTGAACATCCGTAGAAATCAATTTCGCCTGATTTTGTACAATCCACTCGCGATTCATACTATAGAAATAAGCATTTCCTGATACATTCGCATTTTGCTGATAATAAGCAGCTCTCCATTTATCCAATTCCTGATATCCCGAATCACTTAATAACCTTTTCATAGAGGCTTCTGAATAAAATTGCAGTAGTTGCTTAACTATTTTTGAAACGCATGTGTCAAAATGTAGAACATACGCTGCATCTGGAGTTTGTACTAATCGTTCGCCACTTTCTACATTATTAAAACCAAGTTCATATAGGTCTTTATCGTTCGAGCCCATCGGTTCACGGTAAGTTACACAGCCGCTTAGATCATAAGTATTGCTTGGCAGCTTATCTCCGTAAAATATATCCGTTAACAACTGTAGAGCGTCTTGTTGCCCAATATAGTTACCACCCGTTGTCTCAAACGCACTACTAATAGAACCGATGAATAAACAAAAAATAAAAAATAGTTTACTCATTTACTTACCCTCAAAATCAGGTGCGCCCTGAGAAAGCCAATTGTTCAATCTTGTCATTTCGCCGTCCGTGAAATCTTTTTTGCCATCTTTAGGTGGCATTTTACCTTTTTGGAGCTCAGTTTTAACTCGCTTTACCCAATCTGATCGATCTGCATTTTGTTTATTACCAATCAATGAATACCAATCCAAATTCTGCACTTCGAAATTTTCAATTTGTTGATTATGGCAACCTTGGCACTTTTTTAATGTTTTATAAGCACTGACGGTCGCTAGCTGAGCTTCAGTATACTGCGCCGGTGTATAGAAATCTTTTTTCAAAACGAGTTGCTTAATAAAATCTTGAGGTTTTTGTTTAACGGCTTTGAATGTTTTCACTAGGTCAATCTCTTGAGCCGGAGTTAACACGCTATTTTCGCCATAGATCCATTTCCAGAAATGTCGAACCTGACACGAAAAATAGTCTTTTTCAGCAGTTAATACTGATCCTAAATTTCCGATACCATCGACGGGAGTTTTAACAAACTCACCATCTTCGTTGTAGTAATTCAATGCACCAGCTGTCGCTTTTGAATTCAAACGATTAGGTGAAAAATTAAATAGGTTACCCAAAGGATCTAATTGTTTGTGGCAATGTTGGCAGTCGACGTTAGTTCCATGAATTTGAGTCATCTTAGCATGATTAACTAGATCGGTTTCCGTGTACTGCCCTTCACCGGCCAATGCTAATTTCTTGTTTTCATCAACGCCTTCCTTAGGAACCGGAATTGAAGCCACCATGTCTTTGCAAAGGAATGTTCTAAATACAGCCGCGGCTCTACGTCGATTGCTGTTCACACCCGTAGTAGCGTAACGTGCTAAAAAACTAGGAGTCGTCAACGCCCCAGCTAAACGTTTGTCATCAGCAGGAAAGCTGATTCGAACGCCCGTGAAATTCTCAGCATCGGAACTGTATGAGTTCTCTATCCCTGTTTCTGTCAGGTCGGTAGTTGGAATAGTGTCATATTCCTTTAGTTTTGGTTGCAAACCGGAATAGAACAGTAATTGCTGCAAACCAAAGTCAGAATCTTTTTTTCTATACAGAATGAAATAGTTTTTTCGGCTCAAAATATCTGTCCATGAGCTATTCGTTTCTAAAATTTCGCGGACCAATAAGTGAAACGCGGAATACCCGTATTTATAGCTGCCAAACTGCGGCGATAAAGGGATACCAGAATACTGGGCATAGTCCGCCGAGAAATTATAGCTCAGAGGCGCCTGATCCATTCTGAAGGTGTCTGAGACTTTATTCGAGAATTTCATCGCAAAATCTTTAGACTTCAGATACTCATCTAGTTTTGCTTCTAATACTTTCTCGACGGGTTCAGACTTAGCTTTCTCTGCAACGTCACTATATTCCGCAGCCGATGGATTTTTACCACGCAAGACAAAACTCAGTTTTTTCAATTTAGATTCGACCGCCATCTCCTGGGCGTATGAAGCAGTGCAGTTCATAACAAGTAAAAGTAAGATGGCAAAATTAAATGTACGCATTATTCCACACTCACTTTCGAAGAAACATACGTAGTCCGAGTCAAATACTGAACGCTTCGGAAGACTTCACGTGTAGCCAAGTTTTTGGGAATGCTTTTAGGAAGAGGCAATGAATACGTTTTTTCAATCGGCTGCTGATCCGCAATACCCAGGGCTCCAATAATTGATTTTTCTAAACGGACTTGAATCGAACACTGCTGCTGTCCATTCTCGTAATAAATAGTGTTCGGATCTGTTACCGGGATTAATCTATCGATATCATCCGCATCCTTAGGAACAACCACTTGCCAAGAATTTCTACCGATGGGTTTTAATTCAATATCATTAACTTGGAAAATAGTCATATTTTCATTCTTTTTGGATATCGAGTTTTGTTGCATAGATTCAAATCCCCACGCAGCCACTAAAATATTCTGCGACGGCGTTTTTGGAAATTTCTCTAGCCAATCACCAGAATCACATGTCAAAATCGGACCTGTTTTTGAGGCCAACGAATCTATTGTTCCAATATTTCCCAGGCTCGCATCGTTCAAGGTCATATGAAGTTTGTTTGGGCTTTCATAGAATTTCACCACAACGACTTTCTTAAGCTTGCTTGCATCTGGATGTTTGCTCCAGATGAAACTAATATCATACGATCCAACCTCATATGTCCACGAGCAGCTTTTTGGCAACAAATCAGGGAAGCAAATATTCTCTTTAACTACAGCTTTGCTAGTGGCTTTATATTTTTTCCGTACTTCCAAAATCAAACTGGCTTCGCGACCGTCAGCGAAAATCAATTTCGTTTCAGTAGGTGTAAGTTCCCATTTAGCCAATGGTGGGTTTGTCGTCGGCTGCGGAGCCGATGCCGCCGGTGTCGCTTGCGCAAACGCCGTATCCACGGTGGAAAAAAATATCAACGCTGCTAATAGAATAAGTAAAATGTATTTCATCGGGAATCAGGTTTACCACGTACATTCAGTAAACTAATAGATAGAATTAGGACTAAATTTTTGAGGATGAAAAATAGTTCTTACTGTACATGATTTGGACAGCGGTCTTGGTCACTTTGTCATAGCTTTAGACAGTCATCGATACATGCCGGTTTTTATAAAAGTAGCCACCCGCTATTATGAACAGAACCAGGCTTATCCAAGTCGAGATAGAAACAAGCGGAGAATTTCCTCTAAAATCATCACGGAGGAACTCGATAGCACCACGTCCGATGCTATGTAGTAACATCCAGATAAAAAATAGGCGCTCGGGATTCTTCTTTAACAACACTTCGTTCTTAGATTCATAAGCCAGTAAAAATATAAACACGCCCAATTCCCAAAGTGATGAATAAATCTGTGTTGGATGTCGTCCGTTCACCGCCCAAATCAACTGACAGGTTTTTCCGTAGCAACAACCTTCCAGAAAACACCCGATTCGACCTAACATGTAGACTAAAGATAAAATCGGCGTGTACAACTGCATGTAGATTTTCAAAAAAACCATCTTGTTTCTAAACTGCAAGAAGGTCAGTCCAGACAGAAAGCTCAGCACGAATCCGCCATAAAAAACAAATCCGCCTTCCCAAAAATAAAGAACTTTAATTGGGTTCTGAAAATAGTAATCTGGACTTTCAAAAATGATGTGGGCCAATCGCGCGCCCAATATAGCACCGATGACTAAAACAAAGGCCAAATCTAGAGAGAAATTTTCATCGACGTGCAATTTCCTTGAGCGTTTTGTCGTCAGAAAAAAAGCTAGACCCATCAAGCATGCGATCACCACAAAAAAAGTGGGAATTTGAAAAAAGCCGACATCAATAATTGGGTACATATTTAAATTTAGTCTAATATGGAGCTGAAAAAATACCTACTAGACCTTCGACTTCTTTTACCGCTTTTTAACGAAAATCCTCGATTCGAATTTACGTTTGCTATCATAATAGTGTTGTATGGGGCTACATCCAGTTGAGATCGCCAAAGAACTAAGGAATTTTGCATTTTTCAAAACGTTTAGTGATGAAATGCTATTGCAAATTTCTACTATGACCGTGGAAAAACATTTTCACGCGTCTGATTTTATTCTTCGCGAAGGTGAGCTCAACACAAAGCTGTATTTTTTAAGAACCGGTGTTGCTGAAATTACATTAGAAAATGAAGTTGTAGCCATTTTGCAAACCATGGGCGACGTCATGGGCGAAATGAGCGTCGTTCTTAAACGACCAGTCACCTCATCTATCGTAGCCAAATCTGATGTCAGTGTTTTTGTTATTGATTCTGATCACTTTAGTCATGTTCCTCAAAAGGACTTCGATAAATTTAATTCACTTTTATATCGTGTCTATTCAACAGTACTTGCCGATCGCCTGATCCGAACCAATGAAAAAGCTCGACTATTTGAAATTGCCAACCGGGAACTATTTGAAGCCCAAGCTAGCTTAGAGAAAGCCGGCGACAAAAGTGTATTGCTAGTCGATACAGATCGAAAACAACTAGTTTTGGCTAAAATGGCTGTCGGCAGTTCAGGTGTTCGCATGGATATTGCGTCTGACGTTGAGTCAGCAAAACAACTTCTACTTTTAAACAAGTACGACTTAGTAGTTTTCGATGATACCTGCTCTGATATTGTTGATTCCATCTCTGACATTAAAAAGGCAGTGATGATCACATCTAAACGGGTGCAGGAAAACTTACCGATCTTAAAAAAGAACCAAAAAGTTAATAATTTGATTACTCGTGATATTGAAGACAAACAACTGACAATTAAAACTCTGCTAACGACTCTCTCAAAACTCTTGAATAATGATGTTTTCGGAATCGAAAAATATCTTTCTTGGGGTGTAGATATTCAAGCTAAAAAAGTAACCGCCAGCGGTGAACGTATGAGATTAAAAGACGAAATGGTCACCTATTTCAAACGACTAGGTATTCGTAATACGATCTTAGAAAAAATGTACCTAGTTACCGAAGAATTGCTGATGAATGCCATTTACGATGCACCAACAGACAAAAGCGGCAAAGCTCTGTACAATCATTTATCTAGAAAAACAGAAGTAGCTTTAGATTCCAATCTACAATCTACAATTAAATATGGTTGCGACGGTATCTACCTTGCTGTTTCTGTAACCGATCCCTTTGGCTCACTTACAAAAGACATCATAATTAATTATTTAGACAGCTGCTACTCGGGCAATCCCGGATCACTAAACACAGGCAAAGGCGGCGCAGGCCGAGGATTGCACCAAATCGTTGAGAACTCAGATCTAACTATTTTCAACGTAAAGCCAGGTCAACGTACCGAAGTTATTAGCATCTTCTTTACTGAAACCAACAAGAAAGAACCAAATCCATCGTTCCATTATTTCTTCAATGGGTAAACGAAATCAGCTCTTCTCATTTAAGGAAAAGAATTCTAGTTGTTACTAGCGACAGCAGGCGACCGCTTTTTCTCGAGCAGCATCACCAAAATCAAAATACCAACCCCGCAAACAATTGCAGAATCTGCTATGTTAAATGCTGGGTAACTGTATTTGTTATATAAATGAAAATCCAAGAAATCGATAACGTAGCGATAGTTCAAACGATCGATATAGTTTCCAAGCGCTCCACCACAAATCAGCGACAACGCAGAGATCTGCAAATTATCATCATCCTTCACGGTTCTTAAAATCGTGAAGATAATAATCACAGCAATTGGTGGCATCGACAGAAAGAAAATCTCTCGGAATGTCGGATGACTTTCCGCTAAAAATCCAAATGCCGCGCCGTAATTTCTTACATAAGTGAAGTTAAACAAGTTTTCGATCACTGTGTAGGACTCGCCCAATTGGAATCGGGTGTGAATGTAGATCTTTGTTAACTGATCTAACGCGATCACGATCCCCGCAATTATTAATAATAAAATATATTTTTTCTTCATGTTAGTGCCTCTACACATTTAGGACAAATTCCGGCATGGTCGCCCGTCGATACAATCTGCGTTGAATAGGTCCAACAACGAACACATTTTTCGCCCGGTGCCTTATCTGCCTTAATAGCAAATTCACCTTCTTTAACTTTTACATCAGAAACGATCAAAAATTCTCTTAAACCTTTAAATCCCGTTAACGCTTTGAACTTTTCAGTCGGAGCCGTTATATCCACTTGCGCTTCTAACGATGCACCGATGACTTTTTGAGTTCGCAAACCTTCTAGAACTTTTTGAACTTCCGTACGAACTTCGATCAACGACGCAAATTTCTCTTTCAATCCTGGATTTTTCCAATCACTACTCGTTTTTGGAAACTCAGTTAAGAAGATCGATTCTTTAGATTTAAATGCATAGTGCGAGTACGACTCTTCCGCCAGGAACGACAAGATTGGCGCCATCATACCCATCAGTGATTCAAGCGTGTGGTAGATCACCGTTTGTGATGATCGGCGAGGAACGCCGTCTACTTTCCAAGTGTACAGGCGGTCTTTCAGCACATCTAAATACACGGCTGATAATGTAACCGTGCAGAACTGATTTAGAGCGTGATACACTTTATAGAAATCAAAGCTCTCGTAAGCTGCTTCGACTTTTTCCATCAATTCATACAATTCATTCAATGCCCATTGATCTAGTTCCGGCATCTGCGACACAGCGACTTTATCTTTTTTAGGATCAAAATCTGACACAGAACCTAGTAAGTATCTCATTGTATTACGAAGACGACGGTAGGCTTCCGTTACACGCGCAATTTCATCTTTACCGCACGCAACGTCTTGTCCGTAGTCACCTGAGGCTGCCCATAAACGAACGATCTCAGCACCACTTTTACTAGACACTTCATTCGGGTCGATCACGTTGCCTAAAGACTTACTCATCTTACGACCTTGAGGATCCATTACGAATCCGTGAGTCAGTAATGTTTTGAACGGCGCATGTCCCGTTGTAGCCATTGACGACAACATAGATGTATTAAACCAGCCGCGATGTTGATCGCTGCCTTCTAAATATATATCCGCTGGCCCTGTTTCTCCCATGCGTTTCTTTTGAACCGCAGCATGAGCCACACCTGAGTCAAACCAAACATCCAGGATGTCTTTACCGTGACGGAAACCCTCAGATCCAAATTTATCTTTATTCTTTGGATTGCCCGATTTTAATTCGTATTTTTTATTTCCTAAAAATTCTGCGACCGGAGTTGAAGTAAATCCTTCAATACCCTTTTTCTCTATAACGTCCGCCACTTTCATCATCACATCATGATCAACAAGTGGTTCTGCTGTAGCGATACAGTAGAATATTGGGATTGGTACACCCCAGATTCGTTGACGGCTCAAGCACCAGTCCGGACGATTTTCCATCATCGCGGTGAAACGCGCTTTACCCCACTCCGGAACGAACTTGATTTTCTCGATCTGTTCGATCGTTTTTTTTCTGATTTGTGATTGTTCTAAATCAATACCCAAGAACCATTGCGGAGTTGTTCTGAATATCAACGGTGTTTTCGATCTCCAGCAATGAGGATACGAATGCTCGATCTCTTGCATTTTGATTAGCACACCTAATGATTTCAATTTTTCTATGATCAAAGGATTAGCTTTAAAGATATTCATCCCTTGCCATTCAGGAACTTCTTCAGTGAATTTTCCTGAATCGTCCACCGGGCAAAGCACTGGTAAATTATAACGAAGACCCACTTTAAAATCGTCCGCACCATGACCAGGAGCCGTGTGAACAGCGCCCGTACCAGCGTCTAAGCTGACATGTTGACCAAGTACGATGCGCGATGTGCGATCGATAAATGGGTGAGTGGCTACGACGGATTCTAAATCACTACCTTGATGAGTCGAAAGCAAATTCAGAGTGTAACCCACTTCTTTTGCAAACGCGTCGCTCAATCCTTTAGCGACCACGATGTTGTCATCTCCCGTACTGTAAACACCGTATTCAAAATCAGGATGAAGCGCGATCGCTACGTTCGCCGGTAATGTCCAAGGAGTTGTCGTCCAGATAACAAAGTATGTTTTACCTTTGGGTGAACCTAATGTCGCCAGACTCTTGGCATCTTTCACTTCGAACTTTACATAGATCGAAGGCGATTTGTGCATGTGATATTCAACTTCGGCATCGGCCAAAGCGGTTTTCAATGTCCAATTCCAGTAAACCGGGCGTTCGCCACGGTAAACTACACCGCGCTCATAGGCGCGCGCGAATTCACGAACTTCTTCCGCTTCGTAATCATGAGCCATTGTTAAATACGGATTTTCCCAATCAGCCAAGATACCTAAACGTTTAAATTGAATGCGTTGTTGTTCCACCCATTTAGAAGCTTCCGCACGGCAAAGTGCTAGAATCTCTTGATCTGTTTTTACTAATTTTTTGTCTGTTAAATCCTTCATCACCTTGTGCTCGATCGGAAGACCATGACAGTCCCAACCCGGAATGAATTGAGTTTTAAAACCCTTCATAGATTTATATTTAACAACGATGTCTTTCAGAGTTTTATTTAAAGCGTGACCAATGTGAATGTTACCATTCGCATACGGAGGACCATCTTGAAACGTAAAGCTTTTTCCGCTTTGATTTTTTTCAAGCATCTTGTGATAGATTTTTTTCTCGTCCCAAACCTTAATCATTTCTGGCTCTTTAATGTTCAAATCGCCCTTCATTGGAAATGAAGTTTGAGGAAGCCTGATCGTGGATTTGTAATCTTTTGGTTGAGTCGTGCTCACGCGTATGCCTTTTCGTTATAAGTATTTGATAAATATATTGAATTCTGTTTTCTTAAACAAGCGGTAATTACACTATACAAAGCGCGTTTAAAATGGACTAAATCGAGGCCGCACAAAGGAGGCCGACTGAGGCTTGGCAAAGCCAAGTCGCAGGGAGTGGCGACTGCGGAGACTCGGCGTCCCCGAACGAAGAGTTAGTTCATTTTAAACGTGCGCGCTAAAGAAGCTTCTTTGTTTTATTGTAACCGACCTGAATTAGCATCTTAAGGGCTTCTTGGTTGGTCGTTAGGTTCAATTTCTGGCGAACTTCATTAATAAGACCGATCGACGTTGAATCTAGCTCCAAAGAAATGGATGCCGAGTGTGAAACTGGCGATGGGGATGCCGACAAAGAACTTTGATTGTTAACTGGAGTAGTCAAACCTGAGTTATACTTTTTTTCTAAGGCCTGAAAATCCAACGTTAATGATTCTGCTACTTTTTGAGGCGATTCGCGCTTCGGTGGACCATTAATATTCAAAGCATCCGCAGACTTAGCTGACGGAGGAGCACCTTCTTTTTCAAACTCACCCATCAAACCTGCTAATTGTTTAAGCTCATGCTTAAAATTTTGGATGGAAGGACGATCTAAGACAGCGTCACCATCACGCGTGGCTTTTAAATAGAGGCTGACCAAAATATCGGGCGTGGTTGCCATTTCTTTTAGAGATGGATCCTGATTCTGCAGCCAAGCATACGCTTTTAAAAGCGAGTCTTTCGTGTAAGCTTGTGGTGGAATCGGATTCATTGTCATAGGAAAAACGACCCTAAGAATGTATCGCCTTCGAGTCAATACATCTTATTCGTCCATAAAAATAATGAATGGCATTATAAGAATTAATTATTTTGTGACAGTTTTGCCGACGAAATTTACATCACTGCAAAAAACTTCTTGATTTGCGTACAACTTGCGAAAGGCCACAATTCGCGCGCTGACTGCGACAGAGAGAAGTCATGGTTGCATAACTCACAACGAAAGCGCGCGCCGGGCCGTTGCTGGCCACCTAAGAAAAATACTCTTTCTTCAAAATCTTGTAGTCGTGAATCTTTTTATGCAGATACGTCCGCTCAATTTGCAGAACTGACGCCGCTTCCGAAATACTGCCATCAGTCGTTTTTAACACATTCAGAATATATTCCCGTTCAGAAACAGTTCTAAAATCTTTCAGAGACTTCAAATCTGAATTTGATTTCCTTATGGACTCCGTCGACAAAAAAGAAAGCAAGGTTTCATCCAAAACTTGGCCACCTAAAATCGCCATTCGCTCGATCGCGTTTTTCAACTCACGAATATTGCCTGGCCATGGGTATTCCATCAATCGCTTCATAGCTTCCGGAGACAAAAACTTCTGAGGAAGTCGGTTCACACGAACATACTCGGACAAAAAGTGCTCGGCTAGCATCGGGATATCCGATGTTCTTTCTCTCAATGACGGCATAGAGATAGGAAATACATTTAGACGGTAGAAAAGATCCTCTCGAAAATTGCCCTTTTTCACTTCGGCCTGTAGATCACGGTTAGTGGCCGCGACAATCCTCACTTTAATAGAAACAACCTGCTCCGAGCCAAGCTTTTGAATTTCCATATTTTGAGTAGCACGAAGTACTTTCGCTTGAGCTGCTAAACTCATTTCACCAATTTCATCCAAAAAAATGGTCCCGTTGTTAGCCAGCTCAAAGAATCCTTTTTTATTTCGATCGGCACCAGTGAAGGCGCCTTTGTTAAAACCGAAAAGCTCGCTTTCTATTAAATTTTCAGGAATA
>CAZCHT010000089.1:0-17857 GCA_964498705.1 uncultured Bdellovibrio sp.
TCTTGGATCCAGCGCGATTCCTTTACTGTTCCCGCCTCGTCCTATTGAAAATCGCTTTTTTGGAGATGGTTGCGTACGGAACTCTCACCCCTGCGCACCGAGTATCTACCTTGGGGCTCAAAAATTACTAGTGATCGGCGTAAAAAGTGGTTCAAATACAATTTACGAAAAAGACTCACATGCTATGGGCCGCGCGCCCTCTGTAGCCAAAGTCGTAAATCTTTTATTGAATGCCGTGCTGTTAGATAACGTCGAGCATGACGTTGAACGATTGATCCGAATGAATCAAATCGTGAAACAAGCCGAGAACAGCCCGAACTTGTCTTACAAGAAACTAGATTTCGTATTTATTTCACCCTCCCGTGACATCGGTGCCCTAGCATCCAAACATATAGCTAAAGTTCCTCGGATCATACGCTATCTTATCAAAGGCCTTGGCAGCCTAGATGATGCGAACGAACTAATCAGTTATCTGTTGTTCGAGTCACCATTCTGCTCAGAATTGATCGAGATGGGATTTCAAGATGCTATTGATAGTCGCGAGAAAATCATTGCACTTTTCCGCGATTAATTTTTAAGTTAAATTTTATATTTCGACCTGAATACCCACTTCAATCACTTGATTAGGTGGGATCTTAAAGAACGCCGTCGGTCTTTGTGCATTTCGAGTCATAAACGCAAACAAACGCTCGCGCCATAGCGCCATATTTGGTTCATTCGATGGCAAAATGGTCTCGCGACCTAATACGAACGTTGTTTCACTAATGTTAAAGTGAATATTGTTCTGTCTTAAGGCCTCAAGGATGTGTTTCATTTTTGGGATTTCCAAAAATCCATAGTAAACCAAAATACGATAGAAGTTCGGAATAATTTCCTGAATCTCTACACGCGATCGCTTTGACACAAGCGGAATTTCTTTTGTCATGATAGTCAGAATCGCGACTCGCTCATGCAACACTTTATTGTGCTTCAAATTATGAAGTAACGGGACCGGCACGCCCCAAGGATCACCCGCCATATAAATAGCCGTACCAGAAATTCGTATCGGCGGCGTGTGCAATAACTTTTGACAGAAGTCTTCAACAGATACGCTACGCTCTTTTAATTTACGATACAAAATTCGCCGACCTTTGTGCCAGGTAGTCATCAAAATATAAATCACGGCACCCATCGCTAATGACACCCATCCGCCGTGAGGAATTTTAATCGCATTCGCACTGAAAAAGACGATATCGACAAATAGAAAAAATCCAAAAATAGAAATACACTTCGCAAGTCCCCAACCCCAACGCTGTCGAGCGACTTCGAATGCCAGTATAGCGGTAATAACCATCGTTCCTGTGACGGCAATACCGTAAGCGGATGCCAGCTGACTTGAGCTCTTAAAAGTTATCACTAGCCAGATAACACCAAAGAACAAAGCCCAGTTCATAGAAGGAATATAGATTTGACCAATTTCAGCTGAAGACGTGTGCACGATCGTTACGCGCGGCCAGAATCCGAGTTGAATGGCCTGTCGAGTGATCGAGAATACTCCCGTGATTAAAGCTTGCGATGCAATCACCGCAGCCGTCATAGATAGTAATACCATTGGAACAAGTCCCCATTTAGGGACCAAAAGATAAAACGGATTGGAAATCGCGCTTGGATCACTTAATAACAAGCCACCTTGACCAAAATAATTTAGAATCAAACCAGGAAAACCAACCAAAAACCATGAATAACGAATGGGAGTTCGCCCAAAGTGACCCATGTCTGCGTATAGAGCCTCACCACCAGTAACAACTAGAACAACAGAACCCATGACAACAAACGCTTCCGCTCCATTACGAATAAGAAACTCTATTGCATATGTTGGACTCATCGCCCACAAAACTTCTGGATTTAAACTGATACCGTAGATGCCAAGCACACCGATTGCGACAAACCAAATAAAAATAATCGGACCAAATACTACACCGATACGACCGGTTCCAAATCTCTGAACTAAGAACAACATTGTTAAGATAAATATCGTGACTGGAATAACGAACGGTTTGAAACCTTTTGTTATATATTCAAGACCTTCAACCGCACCCAAAACCGAAATGGCCGGGGTAATCACACCATCACCATATAATAGTGCGGCTCCAAAAATCCCAAGTACCGTTAGAATGGCTTTTCGTTTCGCGTTGGTCGCATCGGAAAGAGAACGAATCGCTAGTGCCATCAAAGATAAAATTCCACCTTCACCTTTATTGTCGGCTCTTAAGATCAGCAAGACATACTTGAAATTAATAATGAGCATCAACGTCCAAAAAATCAGCGACAAGATACCCATAACGTTGTCGTAATTTAAAGGCAATCCATGTTCGGCGCTAAAGCACTCCCTAAGAGCGTAAAGGGGTGATGTTCCGATATCGCCAAAAACCACGCCCAGGGCGCCTAAAGCGAGAAAGAAAAGAGACGAGGATTTACTTGAATCTGAATTTGTTTTAGACAATCTTAAAATGCTCCCGCATCTATTCTTATTTAGTTATGGTGTAATCAAACCATCTAAGTTACGACGCTAGTTTTTTCACTTTTTCTACAACTGTTTCTTTAACGCGATCTTAACATTATTCTTACGTTTTCAAAGTTTTATCCATAACGCACATCACATAACTTGAAACAATATGGATTCAGAATAGCGTGTTTTTTCTACATAGAGGGGTCTATGCGGTTTTTGCTATATAAAGTTTTACGGAGAATGTCGCCTTTGTTTTGTATTTTGATGTTAGGAACATCACTAGTGCAGGCACAGACTCTACCTTTTGAAGACAGTCAGTTTCCTTGTTTCCCAAAAGACGTAGCCCAACGTTATGTCAAAGATTTTAAGATCAAAACGTCATCATTCGGCGGCGTCGAACTCTGTAAATCAACAAGCGACTTTAAAAAATTCCTTAACGTTCTCAATGTGATTGAAAATGGCCAGTTTAATACACCAGGCACGTCGGCTTTTATTCAAGGGTTTATTGATAGTTCGCAGTACTACAAATGGGCAAAAATGCAAATAATGAAAGTTGAGCGAGACCATGACGATCCCACTGCCTTAGCCGTAAACGTTCGCGGCAATATCTACACCCAAGATTACTACTACAAAATTTCCATGCTCGAACGAGTCGGCACACTTCTTCACGAATCCCGCCATACAACTTACCACCCCCATACGCTATGCCAGTCGGGCCCTTACAAGGACCTATCTGTTAACGGCTGCGATGTTGATTTTGCAAGCGGCGGTGCTCATTCCATTGAAATGGAATACTATGCCCGAGTCAGCGTTCAAGGTCAGAACTTCCATCCCATGTATAAGGCCATGGCGCGGTTAACAGCAATGGCCAGAGCTAATTTTGTTTTCAACACCTCACCTTTAATTAAACGTGAAGCTCTTCTTTTACAGACAACTACGGGTGACTATTGGTTATTGGATCAAGGTCGCTGGGTCCAAAGGCAACCCATAGACTCAGGCCCTCAAAAGGTTGCGGGCCGATTAAAACGAACATCGTTTGGCGCGAGTGTGTTTACAGGAAGCCAAGCTTACGCCATTGAATTATATCAGCGATTTTTTCCGACATCGTTGATCGTTGATTCATTTTCTTATTACAAAACTTTGATTAACTTAAACACGAAACTTTCGGACTTTGAGGAATTTGATATCAGCGCAAAACGCAATATTGTTATGATCACACCAAGCAATCAGTTTGCGTCTTACAACTTCAAATTGGGAAAATGGAATCCGGCTCAAAATCTGAACCTGCAAGTTAAGCTCACTAGTCCATTCTTACCAGATGGCCGGCAAGGCTATTTCCTAATTGACTCAACCGCAGCTATCCACGCCTACGATATGCCAACGGATTCATTCGTTAAAACAAACTTGAATTGGGATTTTAAAATGCAATCGATCGCAAAAGCGAACGGATTAATTTACGGGCTAAGATCTGACAAGAAAGTATTTTATTTAAACGGAACTCAATGGACAGAGACTCCCCTTCCAGCTGGAGTTGCCGCCGATCAAATGGTTTCAGCCCCACTATACAACGTATTTAACATAATTGAATAACTATGGAATATTTAAAAAGAAAAACATTTTGGTATGCGACGATTGCACTGTTAGTTTTCTGCACAGATATTTGGGTTTATTTCCACCTCAAAGACACGTCTCGATTATCAGCAGCAGCACTGACGCAAGCTCAGACTCACTCCCAGGCTCTCTCGAAAAAACCGTCAGCTCCTCTTGACCTCAGCTTAGCTCCGGATTCAGCGCCCTCGTCGGTTAGCACTACCCCTGATCACGACCTGGTAGAAATCAAAACACGTGCAGCCAAGCTGACCAGCAATGACATCCAGATGTTGGCTCAAGATGCTGTCAACCCACAAGCCCATCAGGACTTGCGTTTTAAGTCGGTTTATTTGTTAGCTCACAATGGTCACATTCCAGAAATTCTAAAACAAATCGTAACGGCACCAATGCCTGAAAATTTAAATGATAGAGATCGTGACTTTGAACACATTGTTCGTGCACAAGCGATTGAAGGTATCGAAAATAGTGAAGAGAGAACCTTCTCAAAACAAATTATTAGCGAATTGATACAGACAACTGACAATACATTTCTTCTCGATCGCTTGAACAGAGCCAAGAGTAGCCTTGACGGCACCGATGGCTCTTCAGAAGTCCAGGATAACAGAGAGCTTGAGAAAATTATAGAAAACTAAGCTCTCTCGTTTATAATTTCCCTATGAAGCGTTGGTTTGTTCAAGTTGGTACAAAGATTCTAGGTCCTATGTCTGCTGATGAAGTTGAAAAATGGCATTCAAAGCATAAAGAGTGCTTAGTGTGGGGCAAAGGAATGGCCGAATGGGTTTCTCACTTCGAATGGAAACTCTCTCAAGAAGACGCTGCTGAAAAAGACAATCGCATTAGCTTGTGGCAATATCGAATCAATGAAAAAGAATCAAAAATTCTAAAAATTGATGAACTGATAGCTGAACTTCGTGTTTTACAATCCTACGACAACATTTATGTAAAATCTGATTTAGATCCGAAGTGGCAAATTTTATTTGCTTCAACTGCGGTCACAGAAAAACTTGGCATCACTCGCCGTGCCCAACTACGAGTTCCTATATTCGGCTTTTTTGAAGGTCTGAATCTAACCACAAACTTAGATTTCCGATGCAAATTGCTGACACTGTCTGAAGGTGGCTGCGGTTTTACGGATGCGTTGGGGTTAAAAATTGGCCATTCATTGCGCGGACAAATTATAAGTCCAAATCTGAATCAGAACATTACGATCACAGGCGATGTTGTTTATTCAGGTTCAAACGGGGATTTGGGCGTGAAGTTTTCGATTCTATCTCAAGAATCAAAATCGCTAGTTTTAGACTATGTCACAAAATTCAAAGAGGCTGAGGCTTAATAGCTTCTATTACGGATATAAGATTTCCAAATCTTTGACTACATCTTGACCCTATATCCGCCACCCAGTTACAAAGGCGCATGGAAAAAGGCTGGAACGGACTTCCCTATTACTCAATTTCAGATCGTTATAAAAACGTATTTGGCGCCAAGGTCTACAAGATCCCTGTGGCCGTAGTGGATGATTGCCCAAACCGCTTGGGTTTAAAAGGCATGCAAACCTGTTCATTCTGTGATGTTTGGGGATCTGCTGCACGCAGTGAAGCCTTCGATCTACCATTAACAGAACAAATCCATAAATACCGCGCGCACATCAAAGAAAAATTCAAAGCCTCTCAATTTCTAGTCTATTTTCAAGCGTACACAAACTCGTTCGCCAAAATTGCTGATTTAGAAAAAAACTTTGAAGATGCACTTGCGTGCGGCGATGACATTTCTGGTTTCGTTATTGGTACCCGTCCCGACTGCTTATCATTGTCCCTATTCAAGCTTTGGCAGAAATACCATGAACTGAAATATGTATCTGTGGAGCTAGGTTTACAGAGCTTTTTCGACGATGACCTAGAGTTCTTTCGCCGTGGCCATAAAAACGCAGAATCACTACATGCGCTTAAACGAATCAAGGAACTTACTTCAGTCGATCTAGGTATTCACTTGATTTTTGGAAGCCCATTTGAGACCGATGAGCGAGTGAAACAATCGGCATTGATCTGCAATGATTTACCTATCACTAACGTAAAACTGCATAACTTACATGTTCTAAAAAACACGGCTCTAGAGCCCCTCTATCATAAAGGCGAATTCACTCCGATTTCTCTAGAGACATACTCGCGACGTGTGCAAATTTTCTTAGAGAATTTGCGTCCCGATATCGCTATTCATCGCCTAAGCGCCTTCTCTTCACGCTTTGACGAGCTAGTGGCACCTTCGTGGACAAATAACAAAATGGGCACTCATCAAGCTATTATCGATCATTTACGAAGGGAATCTTCGTATCAAAGCCGCTATTACCAACCAAAAACGGATAGCGAAGCCCTAGAAATTCAAAAAATGGCTCTCCAGGGACTAAAAAACCAAGACCTGAGTCCAGCTTAAATTTGCTTTAAGAACGAGCAAAAGCCCATCTGACGCGGATTTAACGAGACCTTTGTCAAAAAAAATAGGCTAAGTGCTTAATTGATCATCAGCATCAGAGTATTTTTCGCAAAAAAAATTAAATACGCTTGACGAAAACAATCGCCCCTACCAACATTGAATTGAACGCAACTGGTAGTGTTTGAATCATCAAAGCCCACTAGATATAGTGAGCCTAGATAAGACGCAAACTGTTATTTACTACTGGTAGTTTCCACCGAAAGGTGAATTTCAATAAAAAAATGACATCAAAAGTTCAAACTAGACTTTGGATGTAAGAAAGTAAAATACTACAAACCTTTCTTCGAAAGGCGAAATTGATTTCGCCTTAGGGGATGTTTTGCTCAAACGGCTGACGACAACAAGGATGACAAGAGGGGATATATGTTTCTGAACGAGAACCAACCAAACACAAATTTATCATTTAACTTAACCGACGATGCTTCATCATCTGGTTATGACAATGCTCCACATATTATGAGAGTTAAAAAACGTGACGGCAGTTTAGAGCCTGTTGACGTAACTAAGATCGTTGAACGCGTAACTCGCCTATGCCAAGGTCTATCACAAGTAGATCCGCTACGTGTAGCAACTAAAGCTATCAGCGGTCTATACGATGGCGCCGCTACAAAGGAATTAGATAACCTTTGTATCTCTACCGCGTCTTTATTGATCGGTGAAGAGCCAGAATACTCTCGCCTGGCTGCAAGACTTCTATCTACATATGTAGACGAAGAAGTGCGCTCTCAAAAAATCAAAACATTTGCAGATTCTATCTCTTTTGGATTCCAAAACGGATTATTAAACGAAAGTTTATATAAATTTGTAATGACTCACAAAACGTCGCTATCAGCAGCGATCGAGCCATTCCGAACAGATCGTTTTGAATACTTTGGTTTACGAACAGTTTATGATCGTTATTTATTAAAAAACCCACAAACTCGTCAGGTTTTCGAAACTCCGCAATACTTCTTTATGCGCGTAGCGTGTGGCCTAGCTCAGTCTATTGACGAAGCTATCGAATTTTATCGCTTAATCTCATCCCTTGAGTACATGGCATCGACCCCTACCCTTTTTAATAGCGGGACACTACGTCCGCAAATGAGCTCTTGTTATTTATTGGACTCACCGGAAGATGATTTGCGATCGATCTACCAGAAGTACACTGATATTGCCCTTCTTTCTAAATTTGCGGGTGGTATCGGTGTGGCTTACCACCGTGTTAGATCACGTGGCAGCCTAATCAAAGGAACTAATGGCCATTCAAATGGTATTATTCCTTGGCTTAAAACACTAGACAGCTCTGTGGCTGCGGTAAACCAAGGCGGCAAACGTAAGGGTGCTGCGTGTATTTATCTTGAGTCATGGCACGCAGATATCGAGGAGTTCCTTGAGCTTCGCGACAACACGGGCGATGAAGCTAAACGTGCTCATAATTTAAATCTGGCGAACTGGATTCCCGATTTATTCATGAAACGCTTAGAAGCCGACCAAATGTGGTCTTTGTTTGATCCCAGCCGCGTTCCTCAGTTAGTAGACCTTTTCGGTGAAGACTTTGAAAAAGCCTACGTTGAAGCTGAAGAAAAGAAAATGTTCGTTAAACAAGTTAAAGCGCGTGATTTGTACTCTCGCATGATGAAAACTCTAGCGCAAACGGGTAACGGCTGGATGACATTTAAAGATGCGTCTAACGTAAAATCAAACCAAACTGGCGAACCACAAAATGTGATTCACTTATCTAATCTTTGCACAGAAATCCTTGAAGTGACTTCAAACAAAGAAACTGCGGTTTGTAATTTAGGCTCAGTGAACGTTGGCCGTCATGTTGTTAATGGTGAATTTGATTTCGACAAACTAGCTCGCACTGTACGCGCCGCAGTTAAATACCTTGATCGCGTTGTTGATATCAACTTCTACCCTATCGAAACAGCGGGTTTCTCTAATAACAAATGGAGACCTGTTGGTTTAGGATTGATGGGCCTTCAAGATGCCTTCTTCCAATTGCAAATGGCTTTTGATTCTGATGAAGCTCGTGAATTATCAACTCGTATTCAAGAAGTAATTTATTATAATGCCCTTCTTGTAAGTGCGGAATTAGCGGAAAAACACGGTCCTCATGAAAACTACAAAGAAACTCGTGCTGCTAAAGGCGATCTACAATTTGATCTTTGGAACGTTAAACCGACAATGACTCAAAAATGGGCCGAGCTAAAAGAGAGAATCAAAAAAACGGGCTTAAGAAATTCACTATTGATCGCAATCGCGCCAACAGCGACTATCGCATCTATCGTGGGTTGCTATGAAGCGACGGAACCTCAAGTTTCTAACCTGTTTAAACGTGAAACTTTGTCTGGCGAATTCTTGCAAATTAACAAATACCTAGTTCTTGAGCTTAAAGCCTTAAACTTATGGAATGAGGACATGCGCAACGAAATAAAAATGCACGAAGGATCGATTGCTGACATCGCCGGTATTCCGGAGTCAGTTAAAAAGATCTACCGTACGGTTTGGGAATTACCAATGAAAGCATTGATTGATCTAGCTGCGGACCGTGGTCCTTATATCGACCAATCACAAAGCTTGAACTTATTCAGCGAGAGCCCAACGATCGGTAAACTTTCAAGCATGTACATGTACGCTTGGAAACGCGGAGTGAAAACTACGTATTACTTACGCTCACGTCCTGCGACATCAATTGCTAAAACAACCGTTCGTAAATCTAACGCCACAGTCGAAACGGCAGCTCCAGCTACACCAGTAGTGATGGATGCAGTAGCGGTAGAAGACGCTTCTAAAAAGGTTTATACCGACGAGGAAATGATCACTTGTAGTTTAGAAAACCCAGAAGCGTGCGAAGCGTGCCAATAAAAAGGAGTTTATTATGATATTGGATCCAGGATTTGACTTAACATTAAGACCGATGAAATACCCGGTCTTCTTTGAAATGTACAAAAATGCAATTAAAAACACATGGACTGTTGATGAAGTCGATTTTTCAACTGACCTTGTTGATTTGCACTCAAAATTAACACCAAGTGAAAAACACTTGATTCACCGACTAGTTGCTTTCTTTGCGACAGGTGATTCTATCGTGGGAAATAACTTAGTTTTAAATCTATACAAACACGTGAACTCTCCCGAAGCGCGTCTTTATTTGAGCCGTCAGCTGTATGAAGAGTCTTTACATGTTCAGTTTTACTTAACTCTTTTAGATAATTACATCCCAGACCACAAAGAGCGCGAATTAGCGTTCTCTGCTGTTCAAAATATTCCATCTATCAAAAAGAAAGCGGAATTCTGCTTTAAATGGATGGATTCAATCCAAAAGCTCGACAAACTGTCATCTAAAGAAGACCAACGCAAATTCTTGATGAACTTAGCGTGCTTCTCGTCATGTATTGAAGGTTTGTTCTTCTTCGCAGCGTTTGCTTATGTTTACTTCCTGCGCTCAAAAGGCTTACTTGCCGGCTTAGCGTCTGGAACTAACTGGGTATTCCGCGATGAAAGCATGCACATTCAATTTGCAAACGAAGTCATCCTAACGGCTCGCAAAGAAGATCCAAGTCTATTCAACGATCAAATGAACGAAATGGTTGTTCAAATGATTGAAGAAGCTATCGAGTGTGAAATGGTATTTGCAGAAGATATCTTAAGCCAAGGAATTGCAGGTCTTTCAATTAAAGATATGCGCCAGTACCTGGAATTCGTAGCGGATCAGCGTTTAGAAGCTCTGCATATCCCGCCACGCTTCAATACTAAAAATCCGTTCCCATTTATGGAACTTCAAGACATGCAAGAACTTGCTAACTTCTTTGAACGTCGTGTATCGGCATACCAAATTGGTGTTTCCGGTGCCGTGTCTTTTGACGAGACTTTCTAAGCTTTGAGTTTAATTTCTAAAATACAGTCAGCCAAAGTTTATGAATATTTACTTTGGCTGACTTTTTTAATTATTACGTTCTTTATCGGTTTCTTTCACGGCAGCTCGCCTGAAAAACAAATTAACTTCTATTACCAAGAGACCAGAAAAATCGATATCTTGGTTCATCAAGATGGAATCTTGCAACCAGACCTACTTAAATACATTGAGAAAGAAACTCACACCCAAATCTCTATCGTTGCTCGTGGCTCCTACAAAGACTTTCGAACCGAGATTATCGTAAATAAAAATATAGCTCTTGTTTTATGCCCCGAAGCCTTTATTGAACCACTGTTCAATGATAACCGTATTAAAAATATCGAACCTCTAGCGGCTAGTATTATAAAATCAATTCATTCGGACTTCCAGCCAGCAAAATATGAAAATCAAATATACTCACTGCCGATTGCTTGGTTTGTTAATGTCTTTTCTCCAAAGCCAACGGGACCTATATCTAAACATATGAAATCGGTGTATTTAGATTATATGTTTTTGCTGAATCAAAAAAACAAAAATCATTTTTTTCAGTTTAACAAAAATTACGATCTAGAAAAAAAATGGGCCCAAAGTATTGGAAAGGCCGAAATGTATGAAACGACTTTGCAGCTAGCGACCATGCACACAAAGCCCTACATAATTGATCCGGCATCGAGTTTCTTGATCACCTATTCTTTGAGTATTCCGAACAACACTCCTGATCGTAAGCTGTCTATGGATTTATTAAAGCTAGTGTTGCAATCAAAAGAAATCAAATCTTTACTAGCTGAAAATAATTTAGGACAAACGTTTTTGGATCCGAAAACACAGTATTCGATAGCGCATTTTATAGCGCCTGAATCCATACGTAATTTAAATTTGAATAATTTCAAGAATGCAAATAAGTCATTCGATGAAACGCTTTGGAATAGCCATTCACCTATTGGACACTAGCATCACAGGCTTCAGAACGAATTAAATTCATTGTGATTTTACCATCTGAGATTGCCACCGTGCTGTTATTTTTATCTTTGCCCTTAAGCGTGAACTCTATTTGATGGGCACCGGCAGCCCCCATTAAGTTATTACATGCACTGATCGCAATTGCCCAACGACCTTTTTCACATTTTGCCACACGATTTGAAACCGCAGTATTTCCAATAATGGGAACAAATCCATCAGCCAGCGTACGCGTAGCGCCGCCCTCAGCAACAACAGTAATAGAAATCTCGCTATCAGGAATATCTTTAAGTCGACATTTACCACCAACTTCAAGCGCATTGTCGTACTTACCTAGGATGACATCAGAGTTATCATCGCGTTCAATTGATGGTTCCGCTGCTGGGGTACTATTTGAACAATTATCACCAGTGCATGTTGTAGATTTAAAATCTCCAAATGGAGATCCCGTATTACTACTGCTACAAGAAATGATGAAACTTGAAATAATAAGAATTAAATAAATTTGAAATTTCACGGGCCCCTCTAAGTCTATTTTACTTAGAATCCCTGTAAATTGAAATACTTAATTGTTTTATTTCCTGATAACGAATTTAGGCTTCTCAAAATGGGAGCGATTTTTCCCACTTTGAGACATCAAACTATTCTAAAGTCCAAGGTGGCTCGAATTGGCTCGAAAGAAGTATTATGATGCAAACTCGGTTTCTATCATTTCCCAGTTGCGAATTTCTTTCTCGATCATAGCGCGATCTTTAACATCAGCACCTTTTGTCGATAACAATTGTTTCAAATCTTTGATTTGCGCGATAGCTCGATCATGAAAATATTTATTCGCAAGCTTATTAAACTCTTCCATTGGCCGACGCTGTTTACCCTCTTCTTTTGTCTCTGCGTATTCTTTCCTTATCACGTACAAAGTGTATGAGCTAACTACTAACTGAGTTATAATAACCACTCTAGCAACCACTTTCGGCGAAATTTTCGCGAACAAAGTTTCCGCCGCTTTTATAGTATCACCCAACCAAGTATTTTTAAATTTGGCTACAAAGCCTGGCACTGCGGGAGCCGTTTTCGTGGCGCTTCTAAAGGCATCTTTAAATCGATAGATCGAAAGCACGGCGGCAAACACAACAAATCGTGAGGCTGTATCTACTGCAAATAACTGGGCGATGAATCTGTGATGTTCGTCCCCTGAGATATCTTCAATCATACTTACGCCGGCACCTAGAAAAGGAATGCCCAAAACAAATTGTTTAAATTGCGATGTCGATTCTGCAGGACCCGAAGAAATTTTAAAACATTTACGTAATGCCATCGGCAAAACATCCTGACTAATGTATGCTTTTAATGTCGGAGAAATAAAACCAGCATCCGCTTGCCTTGTCACGTTCGCGGGCGTAAACAACAATGCCGAGAAAAATTCTTTTAAACTCTTACTATATACCTCAATAGAAATATCTGTTTTATAACCACTTGGATCTGCAGAACATGGCTCATAAATAGCTTTAAAACTTGGGCGATTCTCGCGAATGAGTGTTTCCATGTTGCTAAGCTTGTCACGATAACGAGCGTCAGTGAGAGCCTGACTTTTCCAAACACGATACAGAATCTGCTCTTGTTTTAGTCGTATTGAAGTTAAAATTTCACGAAACAATGCGAGATCATCAACATGTACCGAAAATGTTTTTTCTTTTCTGGCCGCCGCGATGTTAACCGCGCTAGAACCAACAAACCATCTACGAGTCATTGCACTCAGTTCAAGCGGAAACTTGCCTGCTTGCCCGGCCGTCGACATTTTCTTTACTTGATCAACCGCACCGCTGACCAGTTTTTTGCGAAATAAAAATTGATCCAGCATAATACCTGTAACCGTCCCCAACTGAACAAATGCCGCCGTAACAAAGCCCACATTTTCATAGCCACGCAAGCGTTCTTTTGCTCGAATATCTTCAATGAAGTCATCTAACTTTGAAATGGATTCTAAAATAAATTGATCGGAAACTCGGGATTCAACCTCGGGGACGGTGATGTCAAGAGCCTGAGCTCGATGCACAAATAGAGCTTGAATGACAACAGTCATTGCCAGCACAAGTATAAATTGAGCCTTGAACGTTCTACCAATCGAAAACACCATACGCGGTTAGGATGCAGTTGGTGTTCCATTTTTTAGCGGATTAAATTAATTTAAATGGATCTAAAGGCCAGGCCACTCGGTGAAAGTGGCCAGAAATGAGACAGTGAATGACAATCAGTCGATTTCAATACCGACTAAAATGGTCTTCTAAACGCCCTCAACCTCTTCATCTGTTGCGATGTAGGGAAGTTCTTCTTCCGCTTCTTCAAAATCGACAGAATCTTCGTCAACAATAATCTCTTCTTCAGTGATTTCAACTTGTTCTGATGTTTCTTCATCAGCTGCGGCCATCACGTCAGAATCAGAACCTTCTGATACCTTCTCTGCTTTTGGCGGTGCTGGTGGTTTTTCATTAATTGATTTTTTACCCGCAGCCAACGCTTCGTCGTATTTTTTCAACCAATTTAAATCACGAGTGGAAACGTGCTCATTAACTTCAAGGGCTTCACGAATGTTTTGAGCTTTTTCAAATTCTTTCTTTTCAACTTGGCGCTGTTTTTCTTGCTCAAAGAAATCGGACGACGTTGTAATTTCGCCTAATTGTTCTGTGATTTTCATCAAGTCTTCTTCACCATCTGAATAAGCACCATCAGTGACTTGCTGAGACATTGAATCTGTAATTGAACTCAACTTAGAATTTTTGATTTCGTCATCTTCATTGATACCTTCTGGCAACAATTCATCGATCTGACTTAACGTAGGCATTTCTTTAAGGTTGCGTAAACCGAAGATCTCTAAGAATTTTTTTGTTGTGATGTATTGCATAGGCTTACCGGGAAGATCACTCTTGCCAGCAAAAGCCACGATACCTTTTTCCATCAGGGCTCTTAATAAGTGCCCCGATTCCACACCCCGGATTTCATCAATTTCATGTTTAATCAATGGCTGCTTGTACGCAACGATAGCTAGAACTTCAAGTGCAGGGCCAGATAATTTGAAAGGCTTCACTTTTAATGTTCGGCGCAAGAAATTCATATTGTCTAGTTTTGTGCGCAGTTGATAGCCACCTTGAACTTCTTCAATGTAAATACCACGATTTCCGCTGGCATACGTTACTGAAAGCTTCTCGATTGTACGGCGAATTTTATCTGTTTTAACATTAGTTCCTTTAAAAATTATTTTTAAAGCGTTTAACGTGACAGGTTTATCTGTCGCAAACAATACAGACTCAATAATTGATTCCAATTGTTCATCTTCAACAAATTCTAGTTCTTCGATTTCAGCAGAATCAAAATCACCCAGTTCTGATTCGTCTAAGTCTTCACCCTCAGCCGTTTCCGCTGACACGGAGGCTTCTTCATCAGACACTTCGTCTTCGTCTAATTTCATAGCTTCTGAATCAAGTATTTCAAATTCACTCTCATCCAGGATAGGAGCGGCTTCATCTTTAAATAAAGCTTGGGCTTCGTCCGACTCTTCTGATTTAAACGCTGATTGTTCTGTGTATACTTCAGCTACAGCATGAACCGCTTCAGATTGGAACTCAGTCACTTCTTCAGCAACTGTGGTTTCCATCGGAGCTTCAGCGGTCACTTCAACGTTTTCTACTTTTTTCGATTTCTTTTTCTTAGCCATTATATTTCCTTAAATAATCTCAAATTTAAATTTGGGCTTCCGGCTCGCCGATTGGTCCAGCCTCGCCATTTGGCACAGAGTCCGCATCCGCAATTTCCGCTTCCGCCTGAAGAATTTCTTCATCCGTAGCTACTTCAACTTCAACGATTGTATCCACGCCAGCATCTACGGCCGTCCAAATGTTTTCAGTAATTTCAACAGTTTCAGTGCCAACATCTTCGGTAGCGGTCATCTCGGCTTCAGCCAAAAGAATATCTTCGTCTGTAGCCATCTCTTCAGATACAGAAGCTTCCGATGCCATTTCCAAAGTTTCTGCATCTAGCATTGTATCAACTACGTCATCAGCTTCCGCAGCGACATCCGTCGCGGCTTCCATTTCTATGGCTGCCACTTCGTCCGCAGACAATAGCGCCGACTCTTCAGCCGTTTGTTCAATAAGTTCAGAAATAACATCTTCATTCGCAGCTAATAGGACAGACTCATCATCTAAAACGGAAACGACTTCTACAGCCGAAACAGCATCTGATGCAATCATCTCCGCTTCAGCCGCAATATCGTCAGCGATATCCGCTGTTACTTCATCAATAATAGCATTGTCGATCGCAACATCTATGGTTTCGCCAGCCAATTCCATTTCAGCTCGCAGAATCTCATCATCAGTCGCCATATCTTCTAAAGACAATTGAGCCGATTCTTCTTCGCCTAAACGATCTTCAGCATCAACCAGAACAAAGTCTTCCGTTTCGCCACCAGCCGCCTCTGCGGCCGCGTCAGCTTCTGCTTTTGCGAATAAACTATCAGCTTGATTATCAATAGCACCGTATTCTTCAACGGCAGAAACAACGTCTTTTTCGATCGGTTTTTTTAAATCGATCCACAAATCACCGTAGGTTTCTGTTTGATACAAACCGACAAAGCCTAGCTTGGCTAATTCTAAAACGCTTAAGAACGTGATTAACACCTGGCGCACGCGATCTTCAGTTTCACCAATTAATTCATTTAATGTTTTTCGAGTGCCCATCGTTAGCATATCTTTGATTTCTAAGATACGGCTAGCGATACTCTGTGCTTTGGCAGTCACCTGATGAATACGTTTTTTAGCTGAACGCATGATTTGTCTATATAACGAAATCATCTGGAACAAACCGTTCTCTTCCACTTCAATTTCTTCAGATGGTTCATCCAAATTCAAACGAACACCACGTGTCCACATATCACGACCAACCAGTGGACGTTCATATAACAACCGCGCGGCTTCTTGGTATTTTTGGTACTCAAGAAGTTTTTGAACCAGTTCCTTACGAGGATCTTCTGATTCAATGACTTCACCCTTTTCGTCATATTGAGGAAGCAACATCTTGGATTTAATCTGAATCAGCGTTGCGGCCATGGCTACGAATTCGCCAGCGACTTCAAGATCCAATTCTTTCATTAATTTTATGTAATCCAAATACTGCGTCGTAATTTCATTAATTTTAATGTCAAAAATATCCATCTCATCTTTACGGATAAGATATAACAATAACGCCAGAGGACCTTCGAATTTGGAAAGCTGTACAACAACACTCATGCTACAACCATTTCATGTGGTGTCTTACTGTTTCAAGCGTTTTCTGCGCATAATGTCGCGCCTTTTCACAATTTTGTTTAATTTGTCGATTTAAATCCTCAGGTTTGCTCATTAATTCCGCTTTTTTCTGTCTCGGAATCTCGGTTTTGGCATTCATATTAAATGCAAGCTTGGCTTTACAGTCACCGCAGCCTATTCCTGCCGTTGTACAACCCGTGACGACCCATTCTTGCTCGTCGGCACTTGAATACAATTTATGAAATGAATAGACCGGACAGATCTCGGGATTACCTGGGTTTTCGCGGCGCGCCCTTTGCGGATCCGTTAGCATCATGTTCACTTTCTTCTTCAGCGTCTTTTCGTCTTTCTCTGTTAACAAAATAGTATTGTTATAGCTTTTAGACATCTTACGACCATCTAAACCTACTAACGTCGGCGTTTGCGTTAACAACGGCTTAGGTTCACGAATTTTAGCTTTATAAATATGATTAAACCGACGAACGATCTCGCGGCTGAGCTCTAAATGAGCGATTTGATCATGACCTACAGGAACCAAGGCGCCGTTATAGATAGCAATATCTGCTGCTTGCAGCACCGGATAAGCAAAGCGCCCTAAATTATGAGTATCGGTAGCCTTGGCTTCTTCTTCTGCATCTTTCCATGTCGGCACGCGCTCAAGCCAACCCATCGGGGTAATGTTCGCGAAAATCATAAACAATTCCAAGTGTTCTGGAACGTGACTTTGAATAAACAGAGTCGCCTTGTCTGGATCTACTCCCCACGCCAAGAATTCTGCATACATTTCTCGCATCAACGGCAAGATTTCATCCGAACGCTTGTAAGCCGTCGTCAGTCCATGCCAGTCCATGATACCGAAAAAGCATTGGTATTTATCTTGAAGTTCTAACCAGTTGCGAATAGCACCCCAGTAGTTACCAATATGAAGCTCACCCGTAACACGCACTCCACTAACAACGTTAACTTTTTCAACTGCACTTGATACTGTGTTTGAAACTGAATCTGACATAATTTTCCTAATTTTACTTTTTGTATATTATAGCAAGCTACGACGGTCCAAAAATAGCGAAGGCCACTTGAAGTAGCCCCTGAGCAATCCAGCGAACCGGATAAGATAGAACGGCACCCATTCCAGAGATA
>CAZCHT010000090.1:0-17808 GCA_964498705.1 uncultured Bdellovibrio sp.
CCACTGAGTTCGAGTATTTAGCTCGAGTCGGCTTTTTAAAACAAATTGGACAGTTTATTTTAGTCATGAGAGGCACACTCGCAAAAAGTGAGCCTTAAACAGATTTTATTCTAAATGCAAAATAAGGGGCCAGTTCTTAGTTGATAGGCAGTCGAAACAAGTACGAAGTCTTCATCGTTTTCTCATCAATTCGATTATAAACTTCCAACGCATCTTCTGGCGGCGTTAAACCTTTATCAAAAAAATACTGACGGGCTTTCTTGTATACTTTCATTGGTCCGATAGCTGGCGAACCCATGAAATCAGCTACAACATATTTTCCCGCAGGCAGAGTTTTCATTTTAAAGTTTTCAGGTAGATCCGTTTTGTTTTGATCGACGATGCAGCCAACATGAGAACGCAAGCGTTCATGTTCTACGACTTCGGGATCATCTAGGAAGTGGCCAAAGCTTTTAGAGCAATCTACTTTGGCGTCCTTAGCCCAAGCTTCTACTTTTTCCAATGAGTCTAGAATTTTGTGGTAAGGGCCAATGTGTTCCAAGTAAACCAAATGCATTTCTGGAATGTCCTGTTCTGTAACACTAACATCTTTGTAAAAACCCATTTTGATCGAAGCCCAGCCGATGATACCGATCGCAAAAATAACTACACCAATAAATACTGTTTTCATTTTATTTTTTCCATTTAATAGAACAACCCATCGAAGGCGTTTGGCCTTGAGGGAATTCGTCGCTAGCTAACAAAGATTCTACGGCTTGCAATAATTCACGGCGAGTTACATTGGTGGATTCTTTCCAATTGTCATCCAGTCGTCCACGGTAAGCCAGTTGTGATTTTTTATTATAAACAAAGAAATCAGGTGTGCATACAGCACCAAATGTTTTCGCTACTGATTGAGACTCGTCATATAGATACGGAAACGGATAGTTTTTGTATTCTGCACGTTTTTTTAATTCAACAAAAGAATCATCTGGATAGGTATTAGCATCATTGGCACTGATGGCGACCACAGATACATTTTTCTTTTTCAAATCATTTCCTAGTGTAATCAAGCGATCTTCAATGGCTTTTACGTAGGGGCAGTGATTGCAAATAAACATAATCACGAACGGGTTTCCGTTCGTAAAATCTTTTAACGAGTAGGATTTACCATCGGTTCCCGGCAATGTGAAGTCGGGACATTGCGTGCCCAGTTCATCTGCTGGAGTGTAGGTAAGTGCCATTTCGTTCTCCTTTTAAAGTTGATTCCAAGGTGTTATTTTTCCGTCTGCTATCAAATCACCATCTGACGAAACATCGTCATACTTGGTTTTCAGTAAAACATGTTTGTTCAAAGCATTTTTTAAGTTTTCGCGATCCGTAGTATTCAATTCTTCACCCGCTAATTGTGCGGCTTCAGTTAGCTCAAAAAAGAAGCGATCTAAAAAGCGCACCCAGTCTGTCCCTAACAAAGGACAGTTTTTTGGCATTTCACCAACTAAGCTAGTAGAATTTGGAATTTCGTTTGGTTTTTTCAAAACGTTTAAACCCAGTCCAATGAATGTACTGATTTCATTTCCTTGAGTGATAGTTTCAATTAACAATCCCGCACATTTTTTATCGCCGATATAAATATCATTCGGTGCTTTTAAAGCGAAGGGTATATAAAACCAAGTGTTCTGTAACGCCCGTAATAGCGCCATGCCCACGCGTGATGGAAATGTAACGTGTGGATTGTCATTTAAATAAAAACACCATGTGCTTAATAGAGCTGCGCCTCGAGCCGTGGTCCACGTGTTCTGTCCACGGCCGCGTCCCAATGTTTGTTGGTCTGCTAAGAATAGCATGAAATCATTTTCGGCTAAACCTTGTTCTTTTGCTTGAGAATTAGTGCTAGCAATCGATTCTTTGTAAAAGCAAGGGATCTGCGAGTTTTGCGCCCACGCATAGGTCATCTTGCCGATTAAAATATCGTCTAGTGGAGATTCTGCGTCCATGTGCTGTCCTTATTTTATTATTTCTTCTGCCAGTCGAATTGTAAACTCACGTCAGCAACGGGTGCTGAATGAGTCAATGCGCCCACGGAAATAAAATCAATTCCGATCTTTGCTACTTCGGGAACGCGAGCTAGGCTCATGTTACCACTCGCTTCTGTTTCAATCGTGTCGGGGATAATAGCGCGTGCATCCGTTAACAATTGATTGTTCATATTGTCGAGCAAGATACGCTTAACTTTTAATGCCACTGCGATCTTAACATCGTCTAATGTGCCGGCTTCAACTTCGATATCTAAATTTGTATTTTTACGAGTGCGCTCAACCGCAGCTTTAATTCCACCCATCATCGCAATGTGATTGTCCTTGATTAGAATCGCCGTTGATAAGTTCATTCGGTGATTCATCCCGCCGCCATGAACGACCGCTTTCTTTTCAATTTCACGGTATACCGGCAGAGTTTTACGTGTATCCAGAATTCGAGTCTTGGTTCCAGCCACAGCATCGACAAATTGGCGAGTGTAGGTAGCGATCCCAGATAAATGACCAAGGAAATTTAAAGCGACTCGTTCGGCTTTTAGAATTTGAATTAAATCACCTTCTAAAGAGCAAATATTTTGTCCTTTAAGAACGCGTTGACCTTCTTCAAAATGCCATTTGATTTTCACATTCGGTTCAAGCATCAAAACAGTACTTTCAAACGGAAGTAATCCGGAAAGAGTAATGTCTTCCTTCGCTTTTAGTACGGCTTTTCCTGGTTTTGGAGTTAATCCCAAAGAGTCCGTAGTTATGTCACCCGAGGGCATGTCTTCTTTGATAGCTGCTTTGATTAAGTCATTTAATAACATAAGGACATTAATAGAGCCCAAGACTAAAATAGTCTATTACTTTTTAGGTGTTTCTCTTTGACCAACAGTGCTTGCCCCTACACAATTTGGTTTACGGTTGCAGGAGAGATTTTGTGAAAAAATTTTTGAAAATTCTGGGTATTTTGGCTGCCTTGGTCGTGATCATTTTTGGTGTTATGATTTATGTCGGTGTACAAGCAGGGAAGCATCGTAATGCCTATCAAGCTAAAGTCACTCAAACCGAAGCTAAAACAATTTTATTGCAGGTTTTTATCAGTCAAAAGTCATTCTGGGCTGAATATGGTGTTTATACATCGAGCGTGATGGGCGGTGACAATTCGACGCCGATACAGCTGTCTCGCTATAAATTTGGATTCACCAAAGTTTTAGAACCCGATGCAAAAGTGAAAAAGGCAATACTAGTCGGTTTTCCCGAATTCGATCCATCTAAGATCGATTCCGATAGTTTGGGCCTTAAACCAACGCATCCAAACCTTCCAGATATCGAATTTCAAAAAATCGCGTCTGAATACGGCTGTGTAGCGACCGAAACGACCTTTAAAGTCTGTGCCGTCGGCTATCCTGGTGATGATGGTAAAGTGGACGTATGGACGATTGAAGATAACAAGCTGATTGTGAATGTTAAAAGTGCGATCGACTAATTACTAAGGTTCTTGAAGGAGCTTTTTGATTTCTTCGCGAACGATGCGTTCAGTGATGTCTGGCAACAGCGACCAGGCGATTTTTTCAGCAATCACGCGTACCTCTTCACGGAAAATCTTTTCCTGCGTTTTAGCATCTAATGGAATGTTAGATAGCGCAGGTACCGTAAATTCATTTTTAGATGAACCGGTTGGTGGTGTCATTGTTGGCGGCATCTTTGGTTTGCCGGCCTTCAATTCATCTTCTTCCAATTCCGAGTCTGAAAAAATAATTTCTTCGAAGTTATCCGTGATTTTACGTTTAGCCTTCATCAAGTCTTCTTCTTCGATGACGCCGGGTACATTTTGCTTTGGTGGGAATGTTTTATTTACTTGTTCTGACTGCCATTCTTCTGGACCTTCGAGTTCTGTCTGATCATCAATTGCTGGTGCATTCAATGGAATGGATTTGTGCAATGGGACCTGGGCAAAATCTTCGCTATCTTCCGTTAACTGCAATTCATCGGGTAAAATAGAATCATCGATAACGTAGTCGTTAGATTGCGCTGGAATATTAAAATTGGGAATCTTTGGTGGCGTCATGTTTTGACGTGAATCGGTAGATTCTTTGCGATAATTCTTGATCGAACCAATTTCATCAAAATTTAAAAAAGAGCTAATCGGGTGACTGACGGTTTTAGGACTCAATTCTTGAATGATGGAACGTAGAGTTTCCACCTCGAACGGTTTTTCTAATCGTTTGTTAGCGCCAGAGTCTTTGGCTTTGGCTTCATCGATACCCATAAGTGAGTTCCACAGTAGTACAACGGGGATATGGGTTAAATCTGGGTCCTTTTTGATATCGCGAGCGACTTCGTAGCCTGATTTTTTAACCAGCAGAACATCTACGAAAATAACATCGGGCTGGAAAACTTTGGCAATGGGTACTACATCTATGCCAACGGGCACAGCTTTGACTTCAACAGAGTAGTCTTGCAGAGCTAACTGAATTACTTTTTTTATCGTTGGACTCTCATCCGCCAACAAGACGCGCAAAGCCATGCATCAAGTAAATAAGGATTTTTTTAGTGAGTCAAGCCATAATCAGAGAGTGGTACTCATTGATCGATACATCGCTAAAAATTTTATTGGGTTTTTCCTAGGTGGCATCCTAGTTTTTTTAACTGTGTTCTTGGCTATTGACGTACTTTCTACGTATGTCAGCTACCCTTCGGCAACCGCAGAGACGCTGATAAAATATTATTTGCTGTATGTCCCAGACCTATTTCAGAAAATGATCCCTGTTTCCTGTTTATTAGGCACTATTCTGTGTCTTTCTAGCATGAATAAGTCGAACGAACTGATCGCTCTTTTTGCAGCTGGCTATAGTCTTCTGCGTATATCGATGCCGATTCTAGTGTTAGTGACGTTCTTGTCGGGGCTAAGCTTTGTCCTCAGCGATCGAGTCATTCCCTTGCTCAATCGTCAGAAAAACTACATTTTCTACCATGACATCAAGAAAAACCCAGGCATGTTTTCGATCGTGAAGACCAATCGTATTTGGTACCGCTCTAAGAATGAAATTTTTAATATCAAAACTCTGAATGTCGAAGGAACCAAAGCCCAAGGCTTGACCCTGTACACATTTGACGAAGCCTGGAATTTGCAACGGATGATCACTGCCGATGACGTCGATTTAAAGGCTGAAGGCCAAACCCCAGCACCGGTGATGCCCGCCAAGCCCGAGGACGGCACACCACCAGCGCGTCGGGACCAATATCAGTGGGCCCTGAAAAATGGGACGGTAACGGTTTTTTACAAAGATTCCAATTTTCCGCTGACATCGACATTTAAGAATAAAACCATCGTCATGAACGAAGAAGCGCAAGATTTACAAAGCAGCGGGCAAACGTCCGAGATGCTATCGCAGAAAGAGCTTTCAAAGTTTATTGAAAAAAATAAAGAGGCCGGGCTCGATACAATTCGTTATGAGGTGGATTATCAGGCTAAAATCGCGTTCGCGTTTGCGGGTTTGGTGATGACGATGCTAGGGATCCCTTTTAGCGTCTCTCGAGGTCGTTCTGGCGGAGTGATGTTACAGATTGGTATCTGTATAGGGCTTGTGTTTTTATACTGGATCTTTTATAACTCCTGCATCACGCTCGGCAACCACGGCCATTTGCCTCCTGTTATGGCGGCCTGGATTCCGAACTTGGGTATGATCGGCCTTGGTTTTGTGCTGATCTCTAAAACGAAAAAATAGATTTTTTTGCAAAGGGAATTATATGGGCATCTTGGAAATTTTAACTTACCCGAATCCACGATTGCGGGAAGTTTCGACTCCAGTGGACGTCTTTGACGGCAAACTAAAAAAACTAACTGATGATATGATTGAAACTATGTACCACGCACACGGTATTGGTTTAGCGGCGCCTCAAGTGGGCGTATTAAAACGTGTTGTCGTGATCGATACGCGCCCTAAAGATGAAGAGGGCAGTCGTTATGACATCGAAGAAATGGGCGAACTTGAACGCAAAGTCACTCAACCATTGATTTTGATAAATCCCAAAGTCCTTAGTGGCGTTGGTTCAACGACATTTGATGAAGGCTGCCTCAGCGTTCCGTCGTTTTACGAAACGGTCGAACGTAAAGAAGTGATTGAAGTCGAAACGTATGATTTATCGGGCAAGAAGTACACGTTCAAAACAGATGGCTTGCTAGCGATTTGTATCCAGCATGAGTTAGATCATTTGGAAGGCAAACTGTTTATCGACCGTATCAGTTTTTTGAAGAGCAAGAAAATCAAAAATGAAATTCAAAAGCACGGTTACCCGAAAAAAGATAAAAAAGAAAAATCTGAAGTGAAAAAATAGGGTAGGACGTGAAAACACTTAAAGTCTGTTTTTTAGGAACACCTGAATTTGCAGCCACCAGTTTGAAATACATACTGAGTGATCCCTATTACCAAGTCGTTGGCGTTGTGACTCAACCGGATCGCCCCGCGGGGCGGAAACTGCAATTGACTCCGAGTGAAGTGAAAGTCTTGGCGCTTGAGCATAATTTACCTGTATTGACTCCAGAAAATTTGCGCAAGCAGCCCGAGGTTTTGGAACAAATCAAATCTTGGAAAGCGGACCTTGCGATCGTTGTGGCCTTTGGGCAAATCCTGAATGACGAATTTTTAAATAGTTTTGAATTTGGAGCTGTGAATATTCACGGCTCGCTGCTGCCATTGTGGCGGGGGGCGGCCCCTATTCAGCGCTCACTTCAAAACGGCGATAAAGAAACCGGCGTAGCTTTGCAAAAAGTGGTTAAACAACTGGATGCCGGCGGCGTAATTGGAATTCGCAAAATTGAAGTGCAAGACGACTGGAATGCTAACTTCATGTACGCCAAGTTAGCTGAATTAGGGACTGAATTACTTCAGCGTGATCTTAAAGATTACGTCAGCGGACATTTGATGCCTGTAAAGCAAGATGAATCACTTGTGACTATCGCTAAAAAAATCGATAAAGCGGAATCAGAAATCAATTGGCAGTCATCAAGCGAAAGTATTCATAACCAAGTGCGCGCATTTTCAATGGGACCTGGTTCCTACACATGGTTCAATGGTAAAAAAATTAAAATTCATAAAACGGCGGTACGCAGCTCGAGCGTCGAAGACTCTGTAAAAATAGGTCATGTGCTAGGAATCCACGCGGACAGTATTTCCGTTCAATGTGGTAAAGGCATTATTGATTTGCTCGAGGTTCAGCCGGAATCGCGCAACCGAATGTCCGCAGCTGATTTTGTGAAAAGTACGTCACTCGATACAAAGGCAAGGTTTGGACAATGAAGAAAATCTCTCCGAGTTTGTTAGCGGCTGATTTTGCCAATATTGAAAGTGAAGTTAAAAAAGTCACTCAAGCTGGAGCCGACTTCTTGCACTTAGATATTATGGACGGCCATTTCGTACCTAATTTAACATTCGGCCCACCAGTTGTGGCGGCGATTAAAAAAGTTTCGACGATTCCATTAGATGTTCACTTGATGATTGAAACTCCTGAAAACTATGTCGACGAGTTTATCAAAGCGGGTGCGGACTATCTGACGATTCATGTAGAATCGACGAACCAAACCGCTGAGCTTTTAAAAAAGATTCGAGCTAGTAATGTAAAGAGCGGTTTAACATTAAGACCACGTACGTCCCTGGATGCGATCAAAGAGTTTTTGCCTTTATGTGATTTAGTATTAGTGATGACGGTCGAGCCCGGGTTCGGTGGTCAAAGCTTTATGGTGGATCAAGTGGCCAAGATAGACTGGTTAAAAAATCATCGTAAGCAAAGCGGTCTAAACTATTTGATCGAGGTTGACGGCGGCGTTAGTGATAAAACCAGAGCTCATGTAGAAAATGCGGATGTGCTGGTTGCCGGTACTTATGTCTTTAAAAATGATTATGCGGCGGCGATTCGATCGTTGCGCTAATATTCTAAGTTCTCAAGGATGGTAAGAATGCGTTCAATTTTATCTGTTTTGGTGGTATTGATCTCGTTAACGTCAGTTCTAAAAGCCGAAGATGAAAAAGTCCTTCGAATCGGAATTGGTCAAGAATTTGATTCTCTAAATCCTCTAAGCACATCGATGTTATCGGCTCTGTATATTTACAACATGGTAGATCGGAACGTGCTCAGCCTAAATCATGAAATGAAATTTGAGCCGCAATTGGTGGATGAAATTCCATCGTTGAAAAACAAATTGGCCGAAGTGAAAACTATTAAAGGTGTAAAAAAAATGGTTTCCATTTGGAATATTCGTTCCAATGCCAAATGGGGTGACGGCGTGGATGTTACCTGCGCTGATTTTAAGTTTTCGTGGACCATCGGTCGTTCTAATTTAGTTACTGTAGTGAACCGCGATACGTATACCGACATTGAAGCAATAAATTGCGATGATAAAAAACCTAAACGAATCGAGATGATTCATGCGGCTATTCGTTGGGATTTTTACAAACTTTATCAATTCTATATTTTGCCAAAACATTTAGAAGAGCCCGTATACGCTAAATATGGCCAAGAAAAAGAAGGCTATGAACGCAATTCTAATTATGTAAAAAATCCCCTAAATCCCGGTTTGTATAATGGGCCTTTTTTGATTTCCGAATTGAAACTGGGAAGTCACGTGATGCTAAAAAGAAATCCTAATTTCTATGGTAGAAAGCCATACTTTGATAAAATCTTGGTTCGAGTCATTTCAGATACAGCCGCTCTTGAAGCTAATTTGCTATCTAAACAAATCGATATGGTTGGCACGGTTGGCTTTAATATGGACCAGGCTTTAGTTCTTGAACGTCGTTCGACAAAAGAAAATTTGCCCTTCGAAGTTCGATACGTTTCTGGTTTTGCCTATGAGCATATGGAGCTAAATTTAGAAAATCCGATTTTGAAAAGTAAGAATGTTCGCAAAGCCTTATTGCAGGCGATTGACAGAGAGTCAATGTCGCAGGCCTTATTTGAAGGTAAACAAATTGTGGCTCCTCATTTTTTAAGTCCGCGTGATCCTTGGCATGCGAAACTTCCTAAAAAACTGCAACAACCGATTCCGTATTCTAAAAAAGATTCTGAAAAGCTATTGGAGTCTGAAGGTTGGAAGCTAGGTGAGGGCGGATACCGATACAAAGACGGAAAAAAACTCTCGATCGTATTTTCAACGACAGCGGCGAATCGGCTGCGCGAAAATGTACAAACGTACATCGCCGATCAGTGGAAAAAAGTGGGTGTCGAAGCGCTTCCTAAAAACACAATTGCGCGCACATTTTTTGCAGAGCTGATGAGTCACCGCAAGTTCGAAGGGGCCGCTATGTTTGCGTGGACCTTTTTGCCAGAAATGCCCCAAAGCCGATTCTATCACTCTAGATCAATTCCCTCGGAAGCCAATGGTTGGATGGGTCGTAACTATGCGGCTTTTAAAAATGCGAAGTTAGATAAAATGTTAGACCAACTTGAAGTCGAGATGAGCGAAACAAAACGCCAAGACATTGTAAATAAAGTTGTCGATATTTATGTTAATGAACATATCACTATTCCGCTCTACTATCGGGTTGATATTTCGGTTGTGCCTAGAAATCTTAAAGATTATCACATGGCAGGAACTCAACAGGTTGAAACTTTATACGTCGAAGATTGGAAATACTAGGTTATAGGGACCAAATATAAAATACAGAACCGTTTTTAATTTTATTGATAACGGACTTGGCATATTTGGTTTCGACAGCGGGGCATCCCTGGCTTCGGCCAACTTTATTCTGTACCGCCGCCATTTTCGCATCGACGTAGCCGGCTCCGTGAATGACGATCGCGCGGGCGTAGGCGTTCGAGTTCGTAGACTCTAGACCTTTCAATCGTAAACTATAGCCATTACCGCCCATGTAGGTGGCTTCAGTTATGTAAAAACCTAACGACGTCGCATTGGAATTTAGCTGGTTAGAAAATTTTTCGGCATAGCCATCGTGATTGCGGTCGGAGCCCTTTCCATGAGCCACTAAGTAGCTTTCGATCACACCGGTCGGAATATGAATCAAATGAAGACGGGGCTTGCCAGAAACGGATGAAGCATCAAATACTGTAATGTAATCTTTGTTGGGAATTTTATCCTTGTAGAGTTCGTAGTAGGCGAGCGCTTTCTTTTTAGCTAATTCTGGAATTTTGTTTTTCGTATCGATATAGTCGAGATGACTCAAATCAGGCACCTCATACCATGGGACTCTCGATTGAACGGCCGATCGAACCTGGGATAAATCGACGGCATAAACACGGAAAGCCATTATAAGGCTCAATAAGAGCGTTGAAAATGTAGGCATGTAGCCTAAATTCTAAAGGAATTGGCGATAGCTCTATACGGCCCAGCTGGCTAGTTTTTCTGTCGGAAAATAGATTGAACTTGAGACTGATTTGATCTATCAAAACTAGATCAAAATCGAGCTGTTACTCTGGTATTTCAATGTGCATGCGCTCGACATAAGTGAGGAAAAAAATGATCATCGATGGCCAGTCAATCACAGTAGAAAACCTATTCCAAGCAGCCACAAATTTTAACGCCAAATTTGAGTTAGATCCAAGAGCCAGGAAAAAAATGGATGCCTCACGCGAATACATCGAAGGCAAGTTAGCAAAAGGCGAAGTTATGTACGGTGTGAACACGGGCTTCGGAGCCTTTTCAAGCGTACGTATTTCTGACGCTGAAATCGAAACACTGCAAAAAAACCTGATTCGTTCACACTCTGCTGGTGTTGGTGATTTTTTCTCGAAATGGCATTCGCGTGCGATGATGATTCTGCGTGCGAACGCACTAGCAACCGGCCACAGCGGTATTCGCAGTGCTTTAGTTGATAAAATTATCGAATTTTTAAACGCGGATATTATTCCGTGTATTCCGTCGCAAGGTTCGGTGGGTGCCAGTGGTGACTTGGCTCCGCTGTCTCACTTAGCTCTGTCCTTAATTGGCGAAGGCTTAGCCTGGAACAATGATCAAGTTGTGCCAGTGACAGATTTGCTAGCGAAGAAAAAAATCAAACCTCTAGAACTAAAAGCAAAAGAAGGTTTATCTTTGATCAACGGTTGCCAAGTGATGACCGCGATCGGGATGTTGACTCTTCATCAAGTCAGCGATTTGATGAAGATCGCAGACGTATCGGGTGCCTTGTCGTTAGAAGCTCTGAAAGGTTCACGTAAAGCATTTGATCCGTTGATATCGGCAACTCGTCAACATGCAGGCGAAGCAAAAACGGCTCGGAATTTAAATAGATTATTGCTAGAAACAAGTCCTATCGGCGAAAGTCACCTCAACTGCGGCCGCGTGCAAGATGCGTATTCATTACGTTGTATGCCGGCTGTTCATGGTGCCGTGAAAGACACCTTTCACTTTGTTAAAAAAGTTTTGGAAACAGAAGCCAACTCTTCAACAGATAATCCATTGGTATTTCCTGAAGAAGGAAAAATTCTTTCCTGCGGTAACTTCCACGGAATGCCAGTGGCGTTCAGTCAAGATTACGTGGGTATCGCACTATCAAGCTTAGCGTCCATCAGCGAATGCCGTATTGCTAAGTTGATCAATCCAGCGATGTCAGATTTGCCAGCGTTCTTGATCAAAGACGGCGGTTTGCAATCGGGTCATATGATCGTACAAGTGGCAGCAGCCTCATTAGTCAGCGAAAACAAAGTTCTAGCTCATCCAGCCAGTGTCGACAGTATTCCAACATCAGCGGATAAAGAAGATCATGTTTCAATGGGAACGATCGCCGCTCGCAAGTGCACTCAAATTCTGCGCAATGCTCAGAATGTTGTGGCGATGGAATTACTATCAGCGACTCAAGGTTTAGATTTACTAGCGCCTTTGACGGCATCGGCACCACTTGAGGCCATCAAAGCCTACATTCGTGAAGAAGTTCCGTATGCAGAAAAAGATCGTGTTTTTTCATACGACATCGGACGCATCTTTGAAATGATTCAGTCACGAAGACTTGTGACGTTTATCGAAGATCAAGTTGGCGTGTTGGAAGTTTAGGTTGAGCGCAGCTGAATGCGCTTATTTAGTAAGTTTATAATTTTAATTTAGATTTTAATTAAGACGAGGTAATCAAGATGGCGACAGGAAAACGTGTTGTAAAAGCTCCGACGGGAACTAAACTTCATTGCAAAGGCTGGCTTCAAGAAGCGGCCTATCGAATGATCCAAAATAATCTTGATCCCAGCGTCGCCGAAAAACCAGAAGACTTAATTGTATACGGCGGTATCGGTAAAGCGGCCCGCAACTGGGAAAGCTTCGATAAAATTTTAGAAGCACTTACAACATTAGAAGATTACGAAACGTTAATCGTTCAGTCAGGCAAGCCAATCGGCATCGTACGCACTCACAAAGATGCACCTCGTGTTTTGATTGCAAACTCAAACTTAGTTCCTAAATGGGCGACGTGGGAACATTTCCATGAGTTAGATAAAAAAGGTTTGATGATGTACGGACAGATGACAGCGGGAAGCTGGATCTACATCGGTACTCAAGGCATTGTTCAAGGAACGTATGAAACATTTGTTGAAGCTGGTCGCCAGCATTTTGGTGGTGATCTTGCTGGTAAAGTTATCCTTACGGGCGGACTCGGTGGTATGGGCGGAGCGCAGCCACTAGCAGGCGTGTTCGCGGGTGCGATCGTGTTGGCAGTAGATGTGGATCCAACTCGCATTCAAAAACGTTTAGAAACTAAGTACGTGGATGAGGTGGCTACCGACTTAGACGATGCTTTAGCGCGCGTAAAAAAATATCAAGGAACTAAAGAAGCTAAATCGATCGCGTTGTGTGGAAACATGGCGACGGTGATTTACCAGTTACTAGATCGCGGATTCAAACCGGATATGTTAACAGATCAAACCTCAGCACATGATCCTTTAGTAGGCTACATCCCTGAAGACTTAACATTAAAAGAAGCCGATGAGTTAAGAACGAAAGATCAAAAAACATACTTAGAACGCGCGTATCAGTCGATGGCAAAGCACGTTCGCGGTATGCTGGAGTATCAAAAACGCGGCGTTGTGACGTTTGACTACGGTAACAACATTCGTGCTCGTGCCAAAGAAGCGGGCGTAGAAAACGCATTTGATTTCCCAGGGTTCGTACCGGCGTTCATTCGTCCCTTGTTCTGTCGCGGTAGCGGCCCTTTCCGCTGGGTAGCTCTATCAGGCGATCCTAACGACATTCACGTGACTGATGAGGCGATGAAAAAACTTTTCCCACACAAAACCCATTTGCTGCGTTGGTTAGAAATGGCATCAGAAAGAATCGCGTTCCAAGGCTTGCCAGCACGTATCTGCTGGCTTGAATACGGCGAGCGCGAAAAAGCAGGCTTGATGCTGAACCAATTAGTAAAAGAAGGAAAAGTAAAAGCCCCGATCGTAATCGGCCGCGATCACTTGGATTGCGGTAGTGTAGCTTCACCAAATCGTGAAACCGAAGCAATGAAAGACGGTAGCGACGCCGTCTCCGACTGGCCTCTACTAAACGCGATGGGCAACGTAGCTTGCGGCAGCACGTGGGTCAGCTTACATCACGGCGGCGGCGTGGGCATGGGCTACAGCCAACACTCCGGCCAAGTAATAGTAGCCGACGGAACCGATGAAGCCGCCGCACGACTAGAACGCGTACTATCATTCGATCCCGCCATGGGCCTCTTCCGCCACATAGACGCCGGCTACGAAGAAGCCAAACAAGTAGGAAAAGAGCGCGGAGTAAAGAGCCTCTGGCTCTAAAGTCAGCTGCTGACTTTTTGTAATGCTATGAATTACAGGAAGTTAGCAGGCGCTTTCTTCCGGATTTTGGGTCTCTACTTAACTTGAAAATTTTCTTTTTAGTGGCCGCCTTTATGACTTCCACCTCGTTGGGAAGATATGCTTCATTGAGCCAATCTAAAGTTCCTTCAGGATCGTTCATAAGGTTTTCATCTTCAACTAATGGGATTACTCCGGACTTTTTACCTAAAAGTATTTGTAGAGTACTCCACGGATAATCTTCGACTCGCTGACAAACTCCTGCTGCCACAGGGTTCCGATAATTGTATTTATATGCGTTTAAGAAATATTTTGGATCGTCTATTAGGCACGAATGAAAACGTGAACCCCATATTTTATTGATCCGATTACTGAGTCGCCCCATTTCTTTACTAGTATCACGCATGAACGTAGCCATCCCCTTCGACATCTTCAATTCGGGATCCGAAATCAAGAGGTGATAGTGATTCGACATTAATACAAAGGAATGTATTTTCATCTCGTAGTTCCGATGAAGCATAAAGAGATAGTCGCTAAATATTTCCCAGGCTTCCGAAAGTGGAACCGGAAAGTTTTCTTTATTATTGCATCTGCCGGATATCTGAAAAGGGAACTCTTCGTGCAATTTTCTTATGATGTAACCCATGAAAGCTCGACTCTGCAAATTTCGATACATTGCGAGAAAGTCAGCTGCTAACATAACGAAACGCGTGGCATTGCAAAAAGGTAGCAGCTGACCGTTAGAAGAAGAATTGCAATCCCGTTTTTACGCCTTCGCGTTTGATTTCGGGGTCGGGGGTTGTGGGGTTTGCGTTCTTTTGGATGTCTTGGTAATAGACCCCGTAGATTCTTAGGAATTCGAATTCTATGAAGGCACCGGCTTGGTTTTGGTAGCCGGTTACCTCGCCGAAGTATGGGTCTGTGTAAGACATGTAGCTACGGTACGAGCCGTTGATTCCGAAGTAGCGGCCTATGTAGAGTTGTAGTGCTGCTTGATAGAATTGGTTGCGTGTTATCGAAGCCGGGTCTAATCCCGAGAATGTGCGCGTCCGTTGGCCGTAGCTCAAAGTTAGCGAGCTGCTTTGAATTGATGAGCCTAATACCCGCACGTTGAACAATCCGTTCAGATCGTTTTCATTTTCGTCGCCTCGTTTGTCGTATTCCACTGTTAGGCCAAAAATGTTGGCGTACGCGCTGGCTTCAAGACTCGTGATAGTATATTCCTTCTCTTCGCTGGTTAGCTTTTTTTTGTAGTAATTATTAGCGACCAAGACACTGAACTCGTAGGGCGACGGTGCGTTTAGCCACAGCCACTGATCCATCAGTTTATTGCGGTCTTTTTGAGCTAACCATTCTGCCAAAGTCCATCTCGAGCCTTCGCGCTTTTTAGCCCGTTCCGAGAAATTCAGTTGGCTTTGGCCCCAGCTATTGTAGGCAACGAAATGAAACAAAATTAAGAGTAATATCGCGATTCGTTTTTTCATCATTATTCATTATATTCCTGTACTTAGCGTTTAAGAAGATGTTGCAAATTAACACCAGTTATTAAACAATAGGAGCGGGTACAGGAATGGGACCCCAGAAAATTGAATCATTTTGATAAAATGGAGTAACGATCATGGCAGATGCGCAGGATTTCTTAAACTACAAATACTATGTTCACAATTTAGATCCTGTTTTGCTTCCGATCCATGGCAATGTCGGCGTTCGCTGGTACGGCTTGTCCTATATGATCGGTTTCATTCTTTCGTACTTTCTAATCAAATGGCTATGTGAAAAACAAAAAATGGGATTGACCAAAGAAATGGTCAGCGACTTTGTTACCTACTGCGCGATCGGCACAATGGTGGGTGGTCGTTTAGGTTACTGCTTGTTTTACTCGCCAGATTTGTTCATTAAATTCAGACCCGATTTTCCTTTTTGGGGAGTTCTTGCTGTGAACGAAGGCGGCATGGCCAGCCATGGTGGCATGATTGGTATCGTAGTCGGTGCGTGGCTGTTTGGACGAAAAAATGGAATCAGCACTTTGTACCTTTTAGATTTAGTATGTATCAGCGGGCCCGTAGGAATCTTCTTTGGCCGTGTCGCTAACTTCATCAATGGTGAGTTGGTGGGGCGGCCCATTCAAAGTTTTGTGTCTTGGGCGGTTAAGTTTCCAGCTGATATGCTATCTTGGACAGCGTCTGATAAAGATAAATTTCTAGGTCTGACGAACTTATTTCAACAATTGGGCGGCAGCCCAGATCAATGGAAATCTTGGGTCGAGGCCATGGCGTTCAATCACGAAGCAAAAAATGGCGTGTTTTCATTTGTAAATCGTGTGATCGAAGAAACTCACAATCACAATGCGGCGGTTCTAGCGGCCATTGAGCCATTGTTATTGCCACGCCATCCCTCGCAATTGTACGGCGCACTTTTAGAAGGCCTAGCGGTATTCCTCGTTCTATTCTTGATGTGGCGAACACCGAAAAAATTAGGGATCATCGCCGCCAGCTTTGGTGTTCTATATTCTATCGCACGTGTTGCCGATGAATTCTATCGCATGCCCGATGCTCACATCGGACTGCAACTTTTCGATCTTTCTCGAGGTCAGTGGTTAAGTATTGCGCTTGCTCTGATCTCGCTGATATTAGGAATTTTGTGGAGTCGAACGGTTACTGTTATGTGCCCGGGATGGGGCCGTATCGAATCTATCAAGCTTTCGAGAAAATAGTGTCGAAAATTAAATGCGTCCTAACTTTAAGTTCGGTCGACGATACAACGGGCTATCAATTGCAAACTCATGAAGTCGACAGTTTAGAAAAACTGCATGAGTTTCTATTGCAAAGTGGTCAACGTTCGAAGCTTCAAAGATTAACTCTGATGGATGCTCAGGACACGATATATTCTATCTCGCTTGTCATCGAATCACTGGTTGTAAAATCCTAAACATTGGTTCGACTTCGTTCGTTTAAAATACTTAAACGAGCGAATTTTATCTTTCATATATTGAATCGTCGTTTTGTGTTGTAGAGCCGCGCGTTTTTCCAAACGATCAAAAACTTGTCCCCAAAGTTGATTGGAAATACTAAAAGGCGCTGAGGCAACAAACATGGCAACCGCTGGGTAGTATAAAAAATGCTCCATCTTAGGAGAAAAAGCCATCAATCCCCAAGTTGAAGTTACAAACCAAAATCCCCAGATGCCATAGGCACCGACAGTTTTTAAAACTTCATTCGTTTTAATTTTAATTCCTGCTGCCGCGGTTTCAGACCTGCTGGTCGATTTACTTTCCATCATCGATTTTAAATACTCTTGATAAACCTTTGGCAGAGATTGGCCAGCCATGCGTTCATTTGAAGGAGCGGACTCAGACATTATCGTAATTAAAGCTTCTAACGAGTTTTTCTTTAGCTCGTCATTATCTTGCCCGCCAACAAGTTGATTCATTGATTGCGAGAATTTTTGCAACTGAACCAGAAACTCTTTGTTGTGAGCTAACTCGGATGAAGACAAAGACCAATAGGATTGAGTTTTTATAAAGTCGCCAAACACAGAATCTAATAACTCACTTGAGGTTTGGTAGTCGTTCGACATCATTCTATAGCGGATTGATAACTCGCCGACGGCCTCTGGATTGGCCGACGATAGAGCGGAAAAAAACAAAAGGAATAAGCCGATCATTTTTCTGAATGAGTTCATTTGTAGAGTAAGTGCTTTAAGTAGATTCAGATTTTTCATGCGTCTATAGAGTTCAATATTGTTTCCAATCTGAACTCGAAAGAATGAAAATCCACAGCTTAAAACTGTATGAAAAAATTGAAAAGGGCGGCAATAGTCACTAGAGTAAATTATTTAGATTTTTTGCTCTAGGACCATTTTCATGGGAAATGAGCTCTGGAAGCGAGTTTTTCAGATGAGAGACGCGATTTTACAGGTTCTGGTCCTAAAATATTCTTGAATTACAATTCGTTCTCAAGAAGACTGGGCGGGTATAAGGAGTGCCTCATTTTTAGAAGGGTTGTTTTTTTCAATTTACTGATTCTATTCTTCGCAATGGAAAGCGTTAAAGCGCAAG
>CAZCHT010000091.1:0-17714 GCA_964498705.1 uncultured Bdellovibrio sp.
ATTAGAGCTACTGACGCGTCCGCATCGTATCGAATGCTATGATATTTCCAATTTTCAAGGGACTGAAACGGTGGCGTCCCAAGTTGTCTTTGAAGATGGCCTTCCTTCGAAAGACCATTATCGTCGTTACAAAATCAAAACGGTCGAGGGTCAGAATGACTTTGCATCGATGTATGAAGTTTTATCACGTCGTTTTAAACACGCCGAGTGGGACGAGCCACAATTGATCGTTGTCGATGGTGGTAAAGGACAGCTAAGCCAAGCCGTAAAAATATTGGGTGAGTTAGGGAAACAGCACATTCCTGTTGTGGGTTTAGCTAAGGCCCGGGTAAAACGCGATTTTAAATCGCCTGAAGTAGAAGCTTCAGAAGAGCGCGTATTCTTGCCAGGGCGGCAAAATCCGGTATTTTTTAGGCAGCAGGCTGATGGTTTAAATATCTTGGTTAACATCCGTGATGAAGCCCATCGATTTGCAATTACATTTCATCGTAAGCTACGTGAAGAGCGAACACTGTCGAGCGAGCTGGACTTTGTCGTCGGATTGGGCGAAAAGCGAAAGAAAGCTTTACTTACGCACTTTGATTCTTTAGATGATATTAAGATAGCTAGCGCAGAAGAGATTGCTCAAATTAAAGGCTTTAATCGAATCCTGGCTGAGCGTATATTGATTCAACTAAATGAAGAAGAAGCCGTGGAGATCACCGAGTGAGTTTACTAGTATCAGCCAATAAATTGAGTCATTCCTTTGGTGGTCGCACATTGTTTTCAGAATTGGGTTGCGGAATTTTCGAAGGCGATAAAGTCGGCCTGATCGGTCCCAACGGCGCCGGGAAATCCACACTATTTAAAATTCTAGCACAAGATATTAAGCCCGATAAAGGCGATGTCGTTCACCGTAAGGGACTTAAAGTTGGATTCTTGCAACAAACAGTATCCATGGATGATTCTCAATCGTGGTTTATGCATTTATTAGAAATTGAGCCGGACTATGCGGAGTTACTGCAGACACTTTCAAAGCTGGAACTCAACAATTTATCTGAAGACTTATTGTTTTCTGAATGTTCAGGTGGATTGCAAAAGCGCATCGGTATCGCTGCCGAGATTTTAAAAAAGCCAGATGTGTTATTTCTAGATGAACCTACAAATCACTTGGATGTTGATTCCATTATTTGGATTGAGGACTTCTTAAGAGACTCCGGTTTAACATATGTTCTTGTTACGCATGATCGATTGTTTTTAGAGCGGACGTGCACCAAGATATTTGATTTAGATAAAAAGAACCCAAAGTTCTTACTAGTTACAGACGGTGATTTGGCTGAGCATCTAGAAAGAAAAGAACAACTAATTGCACAGCAAAGATCCACTGTTGAAAAAATGAAGAACACTCTAACCCGCGAAACCGAGTGGTTACGTCGCGGCGCTAAGGCTCGTCAAACCAAACAAAAATATAGAATTCAGAATCACGCCGTTATCAAGAGCGAGTTCGAGAACTTAAAACAAAAAGTCTCTAACAAAAATTTCGATTTTGACTTCGGTGATAAGCGCACACCTAAGAAATTATTAGAAATTAAGAACCTAGATTTCTCGTACGAGAATAGAAATATTTTTACCGATTTAAATTTGCTGATTTCTGGCACTACAAGACTAGGGATTTTAGGACGTAATGGTTCGGGAAAAAGTACTCTATTAAAACTTATCTTGGATCAATTAGTTCCCGACAAGGGCACTGTGCAGCTAACCGACGGTGTTAAGGTTTCTTACTTTGAGCAAACGAAACAAACATTAGATATTAAAGCGTCGGTATTAAAAAATATTTGCCCGCAAGGGGACTACGTAAAGTATCAGGGCGAGCACTTGTATGCTAAATCCTACTTGGAACGTTTCGGCTTTAATTACGATCAAATGGATTTGCCTGTCGAGAAATTATCTGGCGGCGAAAAAAGTCGTATTCGTATAGCGCAGTTAATGCTTGAAGAAAGTCAGCTGTTGCTATTGGATGAGCCAACGAATGATTTAGATTTTGAGTCTTTGGAGTCCTTGCAGAAAGCTTTGGCTGATTTTCCTGGTGGAATTATTTTAGTTACACATGATCGTTATTTTATGGACGTCAGTTGTAATCAAATTATGTATATGGATCCTCCGGAGCCGATTCAGTTATTCAGCGACTATTTCCAGTGGGAAGATTACTACGCCCGCGCGAATCTATTAAAAGAACAAGAGAAGCAGTCTGCGAAAAAAGACAAAAAGACCGCAGTAAAAAAGGGCTTAAATTTTAACGAAACTCGTGAGTTTGAAGGTGTTGAAAAAGAGATCGCGCAACTAGAGGAAAAGTTAGAGAAATTGAAAAACGAATCTCAGCAAGAGGCAACGCTTGCCGATTCAAAGCGCACATATGAGATCTTTGTCGAGATGGACCAGACCACTAAAAAGATCGATACCTTGTTTACACGCTGGCAAGAGCTGGACCTTAAGAAATAGAGATTTTAGTATTTTTTAAAATTAGCCGAAGAATTCAATATGATACAAGGTGATTATTTTGATCAATTGATGTCGGCTTTAAATCAATCTGCCATCGTCAGTATTACAGATACAAAAGGTAAAATCGTTTTTGCCAATGAAAACTTTTGTTCGATCTCGGGCTATTCGTTGCCTGAACTGTTAGGTAAAGATCACCGTATGCTTAACAGCTCCTATCATAAATCTGATTTCTTTCAGAACTTATGGGAAACTTTAAAAAAGGGTCAAGTGTGGACGGGTGAAATTCAAAACCGTCGCAAAAATGGCGAGTGCTATTGGGTCCAATCGACTATTTCGGCCATCGTGAATGAAAAAAATGAAGTTGTAAATTACGTCGCCATTCGTTTTGATATCACACAAATGAAACAGACACAGGTATTGTTAGCAGAATCGAGCCGATTAGCCTCTTTGGGCGAATTAGCTAGTGGAATCGCCCATGAAATAAATAATCCACTGACAATTATTCTGGGTCGATTGACAATCGCGCAGAAAAAACTAGAGCGCAATGATCCACCAGCTATCGTCACCAAAGAATTACAAACTATCGAGCGCACAGTGTTTAGAATTTCAAATATTATAAACGGTCTTAAAAAATTAGCGCGCGAAGGTAGTTTTGATCCGATGGAAGAGTTTGACATGGTTCAACTGGTTAACGAATCTCGCGATTTGTACGCTCAGAAATTAACAGCCTCCGAAGTTAAATTTAATTTTGATCAATCTGAGCCTATATATGTAAACGCAAAGCCTTTACAAATTTCACAAGTTATTCTAAATCTGGTAAATAATAGCATTGATGCCATCGAATCGCTTCCTGAACGTTGGATTAATATTGAGGTTACCAAACAGGGCGATCGTTGTTTAATCAGTGTAGTTGATTCCGGAGCTGGCATTCCCGCAGCCATCGCATCCAAAGTCATGAATCCATTTTTTACGACAAAAGATCCGGGTAAAGGAACAGGCCTAGGGTTGAGCTTATCTAAAAAAATGGTCGAGGATTCACAAGGGCGATTCTTCTATGACGCCACGAAAAAAAATACGACGTTCACAATTGATCTTGAGTTAGGCCAAGCCAAAGACAAAGTCGCCTAAAACATATCTTGATTTTACCTTAGGCATTCAATCATGCTGTAAGAATGAAAAAACTAATTTTATTTATGTTGCTGATCGGAGCCAGTGCTATGTCAGCTCCTAAAGAATATGCTAAAGCTAAGGTCAGCTTTAGTGATTTTAAAAATCTCGTAAACAACGTGGAGGATCATCGCGCCAAACGGCTGGTTGATCTGGATACATTTCTTAAAATGAGCAAGCAACCAAATACGATAATTTTGGATTCTAGATCGACGTTTCGATTTGATCGCATTCATCTTGCTGGCGCAAAGCATTTGAGTTTTACTGATTTCACGCAAGAAAATCTTGCGAAAGTGATTCCTTCTTTTGATACGACCATCTTGATTTATTGTAATAATAATTTCAATGGTAATCAGATCGATTTTGCTTCTAAAGTGGCGTTGCCATCGGAAGATATAAAAAAGAACAAAGACCCCATCGCCAATCAAATGGTAGCGCAAGAAAAGCCTATAATGTTGGCTCTTAACATACCTACCTATATAAATTTGTTCGGTTATGGTTATCGCAATATTTATGAATTAGATGAACTAGTTGAAGTAAAAGACCCACGAATCAAATTTGAAGGCAGCATCGTAGGTCGAAAATAATATTGAGTCCGTTTTAGTAGTTTGAAATTCAATTTCAAACTATGGCTTTACCGTTAGCCATTTTTTCAAATAATGAGATACCGTGTGATCCGCTAAGTAGCCGTAGGCAGTGCGGCTTAAATGGAATGCATCGACGATCTCAATTCCAGCCATGTCTAATTTTAATAGGGCCGAAGGATCAGATTGTAGGCTGGGAACGCCGCCATGTTCAATGGGATCTGAGGGAGAAGAGATGTTTTCAGGTGGCGCTGATGTCAGTTTCTGCAGTCCCATTTCTGGGTTACCAAAATAGTAGTGCATTAATCCATAATGGTGGATGTAAAAAGAACTTTTTTGATCAACACCTTTAGAAACTACTTCAGAATATCTAAGAATCGCAGAATTTAACTCTAGAGGTGTTGGTTGCCCCATATTTTCAAAAGCCTCTTTATATTCGGCGATCGGGTGATTGGGGATAAAACGAGGATAGTCATACCCCGACAGAATAATTTTTATGTCGGGCCTTAACTCATGATATTGTTGAATAACATCAGCAACATTTGCAGCGATGGTATTAAACAATTTACTTTCATCGGCAGGGCTTAATTTATTATTCCACAAACTTAAAAAATCATTTCCTCCAAGGCTAAGATAAAGTACTTTTACGGTCGGGTCCTCGAGCGCTACTTTGGTGGCCTTGTGAAAAGATGAATCGAACCAGTCTTCCGCATGCATGCCAGTTCTGGTCGTAAGTGGTCAGGTAGCATTTACAGAGGTGTCTAAAACACCTTCTTTTTCGAGGGATTTATCTAAGCTTTTATAGACGCAGATAAATGTAGCCCAGCTATCACCGGCAACAACAACTGTTTGTTGGTTTTGTTTGCACGATAAAGCAAATACGCATAAAACTATTAAAAATAAATTTTTAAGTTTCATATTTAGTCTGCTTTAAATGTTCTAAATTCAAATTCTGTTTTATACAAATCAGTTTTTTCTGTGTCTTTGAAAAGTGTTTGGCACGTACCGTAAGCTTGTTTTTTCCATTCCTTTTCATCTGACCCTAAATCTTTCTTCCAAATGGCTTCTTTTTGTTTTTCCGTTCGAGATTTTGGGTTTTTTTGTAATCCTGGAGAATTCATATCTGAAGCAAGTCCTCGGAACGATTTTTGAAGATTTTGATCTTTGGATAACATCGAATTGTATTTGAGTTTTTCGAACTGAATTCCGGCAGTACACAACTCATATTTGTAATCGTTTTTGTCTTTTTCTTTTCTAACGAATTGAACGCCGAAACCGCTCCATACGCCCCGCCCTAAAGTGGCATTGAATGCTACACCTGGAATAAAACGGAGTCCAACAATCGAGTCTTTTTTTCCTAAGTTGAGTGAGTAGTCGAAGTTCTTTAAATTCACCATTAAGTTATTAGTGGAGTTCGTTGTAACTTCAAATCCTTTTAAGTAGGTCGAATCAGAAATATATTGAGTTAGATCTGCGGAAGAGATAGTCGGCAGCGTGAAGAAGTCCATCATCGCGTACTTTTCATTTAATTCGAAATTTACGAAATTCTTAACAAGTTCTTCTTTCATTCGGTCTACAGAGCCTTCTTGAAACGTGCTTAAACAATGGGTCGCTGTAATGGTGTTCATGCAAAATAGCTCGATGTAGAAAGAATCATAGAAATCAGCAACGTAGTATTCCCAGTTGCGATTGTTTTGATCTTTGTACGTTTTTACTTTTTTAATACCCGACGGAAAGTCTTTAACTTTGAAGTCGGCTTTAGCTTTCGGACGCAAGAACGGGAAAAAGCGTAATGATACGATGGCGCCTTCTGGTCCAATAAATACATCTTTCATAGTCTTTAAAGTATTTTCTTCGCGTTTTTTCATATCCTTTTCAGGAGCATTGTACACAATTGAAAAATCAGGGCTTGCGATAAAGTATCTTGAGATGTCGATGGATTCTTTAGAATCTTTGACAGAGGAATAAACTTGGTAGTTTTGCTCTTTAGGAACTTGAAATCGTTCTTCGATCAGCATTCCTTTGGTAGCCATATAACCTTCGTTGTAAAGGTAGGTGCGTTCTTTCTTCCAATCATTCAACGTCATTTCGTAACCAATTTGTCCACTGGTGCCAACTAGACCCACGGATTTCGGGATCAACGTGTTGTTTACTGATTTAAATAAAACGTAGGGATCACTGGTCGTAGACGGGATAATATACGGTAAACTTTTTGTCGCTTGGGTTTCCCAGTCTGTACCTGGCAAATCTTCTTTTCGAATCATTTGGCTGACAGACAGGACTTTTTCTTTGGCAACTTCATGAAATTTTTGGAAATACATTTCATGTGACTGATCAAAATTGAATGGCACCTGAATTTTAACATTAAATTTGTTTAAAACTTCAAGTAGGTGAGGTTTGTTGTCTAATTTTTCAATTAATGGCAAGCGGAACGATTTAGAAAGATAGTATTCGATGCCACCAAAATTTAAATCCGATGTCTTTGAATCAAAAACGATTTCTTTAGGATCACGATTTAGGACGAAATTATTGAAGCCGTTACGTAGATCTTGATACGAAATGCCAATGTTGTAATTCTCGGCCATATTTTTTCTTGAAACCAAGGCAACGACTTCGCCTTTCTCATTAAGCAGAGGACCGCCGCTGTTTCCAGGGCTAGCGGCTGCAGAAAAGCGAATGTATTTCACATTAGGGTCATTTGGATCTTCTGTTTCACCGGAGATAATGCCTTCACGTATAGCTAAACCTTCGCCGGCCACGTTTCCAATCGTAAATACTTTTTGTCCCACTTCAATTTTCTCGGTGAAACGGAAAAATGGATTGTCGTTGAATCCTTCGACCTCTAAGAACATATAATCTTTTGTGAAATCGAAACCTAAAACTCGTTTAGGAATAATTTCGCGGTTATCAAATGTTTTTAAGATAAAGTCTTTCTCGATAGACAGTCCCGGAGGCGGGCTTACGCAGTGGTGAGCCGTAAGTAGAATATTTTTCTCAACCAAAAATCCTGTGCAAAAGCCAACGGTTTCTTTGAAATCTTCTTCTTTCAAGTCGGCTTCTTTTTTAATTTTCTCTAATAATTCTTTTTTAACTTTCAATTCGAATTTTAAAATTTTGTTTTCTGAAAATCCCATGAGTGATTTTGAATCAAATTTACTTTGGTAGTAGTACGAAAAGTATGTAGAGATCGCGACCACCACAAAAATGGCAGCGGTATAGCTAGCGGCTTTAACGTAGCTATAATTTTTGGCGACGGGCTTTTCTTCAAGAACGTGGGTCTTTTCACTAGCTAAGAATGTATCTAAGAAAATCGATAGACCATTTTTCATATCGACGCTGACGGAATCTGTTAACGTTGTGACCGAGTTTTTTAAACCGGCTTCGTTACGAAAATGCCAACGGCCTTCTTCGAAATATAAAACCCCTTGGAAGCGGGACACAGTAGGAACGGGAAGTTGAACATCACAATTAATTCCTCGGCCAACAGTGTAGGATTTGTTGATATGAGGTTCAAGTGTGCCAACGATTTGGTTTTTATGTCGGAAATAGATCTTCATTTAGTCTCCAAAGCTATGAAAAGCTATCGGCCGTACCCCGGGAATCATTGAGGCCAGCTAAGAAAAACGGCAGTCAGGACCTAAGCCGAATATTTTGCCAGTGTTTTTTGTGGTGTCCGCAGCGCCTACGCATGAGGCAAATAAAGTCTTTATTGACGAAAGCTGAATTTGTGAATAACTCTAGGGCTTTAACAGCGGGGAATTATGTACGATACATCAGATTTTAAAAAAGGCCTTAGAATTTTATTTGAAGACGGACCATTTCAAGTAGTGGATTTCCAACACGTTAAGCCGGGTAAGGGCAATCAGTTCACACGAACTAAGCTTAAAAACCTTTTAACGGGCCAAAACCGTGAATTAACATTTAAGTCTGGTGAGAAATTTGGAATTCCCAACGTAGAAAACAAAGAAATGACATTTTTGTACAAAGACGAAAATGGGTACAACTTTATGGACCAGACCAATTACGAGCAGATCACTATGACTGCAGACGATATTGGTGAGAACACTAATTATCTTCATGACGACCTAAAAGTCGTGATTTTAATATACAACGAACGTCCAGTTGCCGTAGATGTGCCAAAGGCTGTGAACCTAAAAGTGGCTCAAACAGATCCTGGCGTAAAAGGTGACCGTGTAACAGGTGCTACTAAAGCCGCCATCTTAGAAAGCGGTCTAAAAGTAAACGTACCATTGCACATCAATGTAGGCGATTTGTTACGTATCGACACGTCATCTGGCGACTACGTAGAACGCGTCAGTCAAAAATGATCGCCTTTGGCGATCTCAGAAGTAACCACCTTTGTGATGCAATAATAATCACCTTTGGTGATTTCAGAAGTAATCCCACTTTTTCGATGTAGCTATTTTTGCCTCGTTCGTAGGTCCGAAATAGCTATGACGCATCAAATTAAGTCTCATTAAACACAAGATAATTCTGCAAAATTAGAGAGCGTACCTGTATCGCCAAAAACGGAGGACTATCTTTGGCTCTATCGCTCGACGATGAGATTCATATTCATTTAAATCAAGGTCATCCGCCGTCATTTATTGCCGAATGGATTTACGAGAAAATGATCGCCTCTGACTATGAATGGTCGGATGCGAACATAAACACGTTTTTCCTTTTTATCTTAAAGTCCGGCCGCTGCGATCTGATCCTTTATTTCTTTATTAAATTTCACAAAGACGAAGAACTAAATCTGCCACCCGCATTTCTAATTTGGGCGATTGTAAAAAGCTTTCCGACAATTTCAAAAGAGCTTAATAAAATTGTCGTCACGTATTTGAACGAAGACATGAAGCGATGGGTAGATGCCTCGCTAACTAAGCTAGGTGATACTCAGTGGCCGGGTATTCGTGATCATCGCAAAAAATTGCGAGACCTTAATTCGCAAAAACTCGCTAAGTTACGTAAGGAACTGATTCAAAAATTTGAACTTTTTAGCAGCCAAGGTTTAATTGAGCCAGCTAAAAGCACGATTCGAAAATTAGAGAAAATATTTCCAGGCGACCCTGAAATTGTACGCATCACTTTAAAATTTAAAGAGAAAGATGCCGAAAGTATTTTTGATAAGCATCGAAATAAAAAATCGCGGTTGGATGTTAAACCTTTACCCGATCCTGAGCTGGTTTCAGCCCAGGCTGGATTGACGAAATACTTGCAACAGGAATTACCTAATTTTGCAGGCTTTGAATCCGACCTGGCGATTATGTGCATGACGATGGAAATGCCGGAAATGGCTCTCGAGATGTTTCATAGTCCTGATATTATCAATGAACATATTTGGCTCTACATGGAAGTATTGCTATTGAACCGCCGCAATTTGGAAGTGTTAACTTTGTTGCCAGCCGTAGAGAAGGGGTATGCCCACCAAGCCGATACGTTTCTTGCCTGCACCTTTTTACGGTCGCTAGCTTTGTGGAACTTAGGAGAGAAAAACTCGGCTATCGAAGTTTTACAGGCCGTCGTAGAAATTAAGCCTAACTATCGTAGCTCGGACGTGTTGCTCGCTGAATGGAGTCGATCTTGAAGACTAAGATTTGGCTTTTTGCGACTCCGCTAGGAATTTTACTTTTAATCTATGCTATTTTGAAGATGATTGTATTTCCTATCGCGACCGATTACGCCAATGACCAGCTTCTAAAAATTTCTAACTCGAATGAGTACGCAGAAATACAATTTGAAAAAGTCGATTTTGAAGTTTTCGATCCGCGGCTTAAAATTAAAAATATAAAAATCAAAACGAAACGGTCTTTAAGTTCAATGATAAAAGATTTCGATATCAAAGAAGTCGACTTGAAAATTAATCTTTTTGATTTATTGATTGGCAAACTAAACTTCAACATATTAAGTATCGACGAATTGAAGCTAGATGTTGAAATCGATCCCTTGCTGAATCAGCCAAAGTCAAAATCTGAATTTAATATTAATCAGCTGTACGAAGTTCTAAACATGGTTCCGATCCAGCGTTTTAAAATCGACAATTTAAGTTTAAATTTAAATTCTGAAAAGCATAAAGTTAACTTCAAAATTAACGAATCTTATATTAGAACTAGCTATCTAGATTCAAAGTTCCTAGTTCGGATGAATATCAAAAACAGCGTGATTAAAAATGAAAAAAATGAAGCCAGCTTTCCAATAGAATTTAATGTCAATTTACTATTTTCTAAAGCTAACCTACTGATTCGTGAGATCCAGCTGAAGGTCAAAGACAATGTTCTGAAATTTGATGGTATGCTTGATGACGTCAATCAGTTGAATAACAACATGGCCGGAAAAATCAGTGTAACAAGCAAGACGGATCTGCAGGAAGTTAAAACGATTTTAGAAGAATTTGAATTGTTGCATTTAAAAGAAAGGCTGGAAGGTAAAGTCACCCTGGGTGGTAATTTAGCATTTCAAGGTCTGCATTCAATTGATGGCAACATCGACCTAAATTCTGAAAATATCGTTTTTGATAAATTTGATTTCGGTACGGCCATTATCAAGAGCGAGTTTAAAAAAGATCGAGTTAAGTTCTCTAACATTGAGTTGATTCATCCCGCAGGTAAGGTCACGCTAACGGATTCGTCGATTTCACTTAAAGAACCACACGAGTTCAAGGCGGGTCTTACGTCCGAGCGGTTTGATCTGCAAAAACTATTTCAGTCTTTGAATTTAAAGGGTGTTCCAGTCTTTGTTGCCATTTCTCCTAAAGTACAATGCGAAGGTGCAGTTAAGAACTTCAATGTTTTTTGTAAAGCCGACGTCAAAGGGTTTGGTTTAAAAGTATTGTCGGAAATGGAAAATCCAAATTCGCGTATTGTAGAATTCGGTGATTTCGCAGTGAATGGGGAGTTTTTCTCGGATCTGGACAAGATTGCCTACAAAGGCACCGCAACAATTAGTGACAATACCGCCGACAGTGAAGGTGTGATCGAATATGCCAAAGGATTCGATATAAAATTCAAATCTGCAAAAGTGGATTTTAAAAATATAATTTCGCTAGCTAACTTAGATTTTAAAGGTGCGTTAGCTCTTGAAGGTAGCACAAAGGGGAATTCGCACTCGGCTGTTTTTGGTATGAAAGTCAATGCTACCGATTTTAGTTTAGAGAAGTATAAATTTGGAGTTTTAGAGACTCAGTTGTCTTATCTAGATGGAACGCTGACATTGGGCGATTTAAAAGGTGAGATCGGACAAAGTAAATATTCGGGCAATATCGATTTAAAACTTCGAGGTTCTGAAATTCATGGCGCGATTAATTTTGATTCGGCAAAGTTAAAAGACATATTAACTATCACTCAAGATGTTGTTCCGATTCCGTTTCTGGTCGACGGATTTGGATCTGCCCATATTAAATTGGGTGGGCCTCTAGATTTCTGGAAGTTAAGCTATAATTTAGAAGCTGTTTTTAAAGATGTCCAAGTGTACACGGAAAACTTTAACGAACTTAAAGTTAATATCAATGCGGATAAAGGGACATCTGTATTTACAAATAGCGGACTAACTAAACGCAACGCGCACCTTTCAGTGGATGGTACTTTAAATCCAGACAAGACATTTAACCTGTCGGGAACAGCCCAGGGGTTCAGGCTAGAAGAGAGCGATTTTGTTAAGAGTCTGAACGTCCCGATTTTTGGCGATATTGGCTTTACCTACACAACTAAGGGCCCGATCAATAATCCAAAATTAAACGTGCAAATATATTCACCTGAAGTTTTGATCGGCGACAAGCAACTTGAAGCCAGCAAGATCAAATTGAGTTTAGATAAAACAGCCATGGACTGGGATATGAAGCTATTTAATGAGAAATTAAATGCGATTATTCGTTGGCCATTTGATATGGCAGATTCAAAAGTGATCTTGAATTCGCAATTTGAAAACTTTGATTACACGGTTCTTTTCCCGTTCATTGGAGCCGAGAGCTTGCAAGGTGATTATGTTGGAAATCTTACCGGCGAGACCGTCCTAACAGCGAGCGATACCCAACTAGACGATCTAGATGGTAAAATTTCGATAGATGATTTAGTTCTTCAGCGCGGCGATTTGAGATTAAATCTGGCTGAGAAGGGTATCATTCAGTGTAAGAAAGGTGAATTTTCTATTTCTGAAATGAAACTGGTTGGTCCTGACAATATTATTGAAGTGTCGGGAGATGATTTTACATTTGATCGCTTGAACGTAAGGGTGAGCGCAAAATCAGATTTACGAATTTTGCATTTCCTAGCCCCATTTTTAGAAGAAATGAGCGGACCATTTGAATTAGGGGCGCGAATATCTGGTCCGGTTAAAGCACCAAGAATACTTGGGCAAGCGGTAGTTCAGGATGCCTATGTTAAGATCAAAAACTTTCCTCATCCATTTGAAAAAATAAATACAACGTTGGTCTTCTCGCAATCAAAGATTTTTGTTCAGAATTTAAAGTCAAACTTTGCTGGCGGTATAGCTAAGGCCGATGGTCAGATTGAAATCGTCGGTCCAAGGAATGTTCCCTTGTTTTTAAATATCAAAGCTGAAAACGTTAACTTAAATATTCCAGACAAAGTACGCACCAGTGGTACAGCTAACTTAGTATTATCTGGAAAATGGTTCCCATTCCTAATGGCGGGTAGCTACAATGTGAGTGGTGGTATTTTTGAAAAAGAAATTGGCGGCGAGGAAGCTGGGCAAACAACTAAGCAAAGTATATATCTACCTAAGTCATTAAAAGAAAAAACGTTTGATCCTTTGGCTTTAGACATCAATGTGTTCTTAGACAATAAATACCTAGTGAAGAATTCACAGGTGGATGGATTTGCGACAGGAAATATCCAGCTACGCGGACCACTTTCGAATATTTTGTTATTTGGTAAAGTCGAGTTAGAAAAAGGAACCAAATTGTATTTCAAGGATAAGATATTTGAATTGCAAAGTGGAATGCTGAACTTTACCAACCCGACGGAGATCAATCCTGATTTGTATATCACGGCTTCTACACGCCTGAATGACTATGATATAAATATTCTTCTTCAAGGCCCAGCGAAAACAGCGAATATTAAAATGAGTAGCTCGCCACCATTAGCAGAAAATGAAATCATCTCGTTACTTGCTTTAGGTGTGACATCATCGCGGTTAGAGCAGAACGTGCAATCAAAAGATCAGGCGACGCAGACGGCGACCGAGCTTGGTGCTGCTGTGTTATCGCAGTCCGCCTTAACTAAAGGTATTAAAAATAAATTGGGTCTAGAGATCCAGTTCGTAAATCAATTTGATTCGACAAAAAATGCGGCCGTATTAAAAGCGACAGCGACGAAAAAAATTACTAATAAAGTACAGGCAACCGCAAGTCGTGCGCTAGGAACCGATCCAACGACGGAAGTTAAAATCCAATATTTTTTCAACCCTAATGTATCAGCAATTGGAAATTGGGAAGGTCGCGAATTCGAAGGAACAGAAAATAGTGATCGACAGTCTCAGAGTGTGTTTGGTTTGGACCTCGAGTTCAAGCGAGAGTTTAGATGATAAAATACATTAAAACCACCATCTTTACCTCTGTGATTTTATTCTTTGGCTTGTCGGTAGAAGCGCGTGATTTAAAGTTTGTAAATGTGCCTAGTGACATTCAGTCTGAAATTCAGGATAAGTACAAAACAGCTATTGCCAGCGGTATTAGTTATGCTCAGGTCGATGAAATTATTCGAACGATTCACCTAAAAACAAATAACGAATTGATCGAGGTTTATCAAGAAGGCGAGAATATCGTTATCAACTTGGTGAAATCTACCCGTGTGAAACGGGTATCGATTTCAGGCAACCACGCTCATTCTGATGGCGAACTAAAGCAGATCATTGGCTTTGCAGAAGGTGACATTTTAGATACTGACATTGTCCTTGAGGGTGCTGAGAAAATTAGAAAGTTCTATAATGAAACTGGCTTCTTGAATACCACTGTTAATGTCGAGATTCCAAATTCTACAGATCAAAACGTAAACGTCGATATTACGGTGATCGAAAGTAGTCCGACACGAATTAAAAATTTAGAGATCAGAACGTCTAACTTGGAGTTAAAAACCGAATTAGGTCGTAAACTAAAAAAATACGAGAAAGATCATTATACTGAAGAGCTGATTCAGAAAATTAAAGATACGGTCAAAGAGTACTTTCAGGATAACAAGATTCTGCAAGGTGAGATCGTAAAAATTGAAACGAACTTCGCTGATAATGACACCGCAGTAAATTTGATATTGCATATCACCAATACAAATAAGTTCACGTTCGATTTTGTTGGCTACAACGAGTTTTCACGTATTAAGCTAGGCCGAGTATTAGATGTTGAAAATTACATTTCGACGAATCCAAATGTGGCGGCCGAATTGGCTTTACGCCTGAAAAACTTTTATCTGTCGCAAGGCTATGCGCGCGTTGAAATACAAAGTGAAATGACCGAAACCAAAAAATTTGAACGAAAAGTTGTGTTCAAAATTAACGAAGGTCCTAAAGTTTACATGGAAAAAATCGTATTCCAGGGAAACTTTAAAAAGGAAACAGCTTTCTACGATGCTTTGTTTAAGCATGTTTCAGATGAATTGCTGTCTGATAATATGTATGTCCGTGAAAATGTCGACAAAGTCGTAGCTAATTTTGAAATTGAAATGCAAAACCAAGGTTATTTGGCGTTTGATGTACCTAGTTTTCGTACCATATTCAACGCCAAGAAAGATAAAATCAGTCTGTACGTTAATATCGAAGAAGGTCCACAAACGATCGTGGACACACTTGCTTTCGAAGGCAATGGGAATGTCACAGAAGAGAACTTGACACATTTAATCGGTCTTAAAAAAGGACTACCGCTTGAACTGTCAAAATTAGAACGGTCGATTCAGCTAATTAAGACTTACTACCAAGAGCAAGGTTATTTAGAAGTCGCCATTTTAAATGAGAAAGATTCATTAGTGACGTATAACGAAAACAATACACAGGCTAAATTGTTGTATAAAATCTATGAAGGACCGAAAGTTCGCGTTGCCAGTATTGCCACGGAGGGGAACTTATACACCAAAGATGAAATTATCTTCATTGAACTTGAATTCCGTCGTGGTGATATTTTAACACCGGCTAAAATTGAAGAATCTATTTTGCGTCTTCAGAAGACGGGTTACTTCAGCACTGTAGAGATTAGAACGCTTGAACAGCGTACCAGTCAGGCCGATCGCACGGTCGTTGTTAAAGTCGTTGAGCGAGACCCGGGGATTTTCACATTGGGTGCTGGCGCCACGAATGAAAGAAATGGCACTCTGCGTGGATACACTGGTATTGGTTATCGAAATATCGCAGGAACCGGCCGAGCCGTTTCCGCGCGATTAGAGGGGAACTATAATATCGCGGATATCAAGTACCCTGAATTGAAAATTATTTTTGGATATGTAGAGCCGTATTTGTTTAATTCTCGATTGCGTGGCCGCGTGAATGTGTCTCGTTCCCGTTACGTCAGTATTTCCGATAGTAAACAAGGCGTAGAGAGCAACCAATATGTATACTCGTTAGAGAAAGACATTACGTCACACATTACCGGTATTTTTGATGTCTATAATCTTGAGCAGTATCGCGATTTTTATTTGCACGATAACGCCAATACAGCCAATACGAATGAAGAGAATCAATCTATTAGCCAACAAAATATTGCGTCGGTAGGTCCCACCATAGATATCGATTTCCGAGACAATCCGTTTTTACCTACCAAGGGCATTTTCTCTCGATTGAATTTAGAGTATGCAAGCCCGGCACTTGGAAGCTCATCCACAATCGAGTACTATCGCTTCACCGGTTCATTCACTCACTATTGGCCGTTTATGAAGAACTGGGTATGGGCTCATAACTTTCGCTATGGTTATTTAGAGAACTTAAATAAAGATCCAAATGGTGGGGTGCCGTATTCTAAGAAAGGCTTTATTTTGGGTGGTGGCTCAACGATTCGTGGTATCGCTTATGGATCGCAGGACGTACTACCGAACGATAGGGACTTGTGCGGAATTCCAAATTCCAATGATCTAAATCCATGCAAAACAAATAATTATTTCTTAAAAACAAGCGCTCAACAGGCGCTGTTCAAATCAGAAATTCGTTTCCCTATTTTTGGAAGCTTTTACGGTGGCCTGTTTTATGATGGCGGATCTGTGAAAGTCAGAGACTTAGTTTTCCAAGATGATTATCGTGACTCCGTCGGCGTTGGGCTTCGCTACAACACCGTAGTGGGCGCGCTTAACATGGAGATTGGTAAAAAATTGGATCGCCGTGAGGGTGAAAATGAATACGAGTTCCATTTATCTTTCGGAACTTTTTAAGGCGCTATCAACTGAACAAGCATTCGTGATCAGTGTCTGATCAACGGGGCGCACTCCAATATTTAAGTTATATACTTTTCCATAGTTTTAATTCCAATTTTCGCGATGGCGGCTCGTTGATTACAAGATTTACAAAGTAATCTTAGGTTTTCAGTATTGGAGCTGCCGCCCTTACTTTTGGGGATGATATGGTCTACTTCGAGAGCAAAAGTAGACTGGCAATTTTCACAGGAATTGTTGGCTCTGCGGAACACAAACCGTCTGATTTGCGCTTGCGAGTGGTATTGTATTTTTGATTCTTCGGGAATAGGGGCTTCGGCGGGAGTCGTGATTTTACTCTGCTTCTCTAGAGGGTCGGCTGCATTTGAAGATCCTGCTACGACATCTGATTTAGTTTTTTGGGGCGCCCCAAATTTGGCGGATTTCTTTTTTAATGGTTTTGAGGGATCCCATTCTGAAAGTCCAAGATCACACAGCTTTACAAAAAGTTCTCCTATGGTAATGCCAGGATGTTTATACGCCAAGTAGCCTTTAAGTTTTTCAATCTTTTTCTGAACTGATTCATCAGTCGTAAAGCTAATCTCTATTTTATCTTCGGTAATAGTTTTAACTTTATCTGTCTTAAAAATAGTAGGTGAAGAAGAAAGGGCTATAGTAATTTTCTCGGCTTCTCTGGTGGTTGTATGAGCCATCTTTTTTAAGACGTCCCTTTTCTGCTCATGATTAAATGCAGAATTGTTTTTCTTTTCCTGACGGAACAAAGTCTGAGCCATGCTTAAATGAGTTAATGTAATCTCGCCAGAGTTAATTTTAGATTCTACTTCGGGAATTTCACTCATCAGTTTCATTGCAGCAATTCTGCGATAAGCAGCATCGTTGGAATAGCCAAGTTTTAAAACTGCAAATTCAAATAGAGATTTAAACCCATAATAAGAAAAAAGCCGTCGACGATTTACTTCCTGTAAATGATGAAGAACAGAAGTTAGAATTTCTCGCTCTTGGCGAACTAGATTTTCGGTTCTAGATAAAAGTTCTGAGTTAGAAATGGAATTTAGATTCATGAAATGCCTCCGTCTAAAAACACACTAACACGGGTTTTGAATTTCAATTTTTAGGGTCTAAA
>CAZCHT010000092.1:0-17687 GCA_964498705.1 uncultured Bdellovibrio sp.
ATTCATGAGCCTGAGGCTCCACTTCTGACTGAGTGAACTGCTGCAAAGTTTCGCGTAGCATCTTGTGTTCTTCAGTTGGGTTGTACAAATCATAGCTTTTGTAATGAGTCATAGTCAGTCCTTAGTTTTGAGAAGGCTCATCTATACAAAGGCTTAGCGCGAAAGTAAATCGCTTACTCTAGTCATTTTTTACGCCTTGCGGAAAACCCCGAAATGGGTATAGGCTCTAGGCCATGAAAACCATCAGAGCCAGTCATATTGCTATTGGGACAGAATTAACGTCAGCTCAGACATTGAACACCAATTCCCCTACTATCGCAAAATTTTTACAAGAGATGGGCATCAAGAATCAAGCGCACATTGTGGTGCCTGACGATCGCAAATTAATCATGCAATCCTTTGATTTTATCGCCCCAGAAACTGACTGGTTATTCGTATACGGCGGCCTTGGTCCAACGACCGATGATTTCACTCGCGACATGGTCAGCGAATGGACGGGAAAAGAATTGCAGCTGGATGAATCGGTCTGGCAACACATTCAAGATATATTAACTCAACGCGGAGTCGTTGTTCGCGATTTTCAAAAACACCAAGCTATGTTTCCTGTAGGCGCCCATATTATGGAAAATAGCAAAGGTACCGCGCATGGTTTTCATTTAAGCGCTAAAGGAAAAGAAATTTTTATTTTACCTGGGCCTCCTAAGGAGGTTCAAAGCGTTCTAGAAAATTACTTACACCAATGGGTTAAAGAGCATTCGACCACATCCGATTCCGAAATCACCGAAATATGGAATACAATGGGATTGGGCGAAAGCGAAGTCTCTTACCAGATTGAAAACCTAGTAAAAGATTATGATGTCGTCGTCGGCTATCACGTTCACCTGCCTTACGTTGAAGTTAAGATCACCTATTTGAAATCTCAGACGGAAAAGAATCGCCCGCTGGTGGCCGCAATTGAAAAAACACTGCAGCCTATTTTGATTTACAGAAATAAATATCCCTATCCCGATTTCTTCAAAACGTTTTTCCAAACACGCCCAGCTTTGACATTGATAGATGACGTCACCCGCGGAGGCATCTTTGCAGATTTAAAACTTTGGGTAGATCAATGGGATAAACAAACGGTCGCGTATTTTAACCATCCTGTTTCTTCGCTACTAACTCCAAACGGAGCGATTCCTCCGCACATGGCGTGGATTTCTATTACTCAAGATACACTGAATGTAGTGAAGGTTGTTTTAAAATCAGATACATTAGAATTAGATTTTGAAATCTCGACAGATCCGTATGCAAAGACCTTGGCCGAACGTAAACCACTGATTTTAAAAGAAATTATCTACAAACAGCTCATGACACGAATATCGGACAAGTAAATAGTTCGTGTAAAAATAAATGACATTAGATTTTACGACGTCGATAACTTAGACTTTCCAAAATTAAAAATTTAATATTAAGGAATAGTCATGATTAAATCGAATTGGACGTTTGCAGTTATTGCTTTTTCATCTCTGTCTATTTTAGGTGCGCCAGGAAAATCAAATCTCTCTAGCGGTTCAATTGATTACGCTCAAACTACTACCTCAAAATATAACGACACAACACCAACGGCGATCTACGTTTCCAAAAGCCCGTTTGATTTGATCCTGAAATCTACCTTTTTGGCACCTTCTGAAGGAACTGAAATCGCGTTCGGTTTATCAGCTGCTAAAATTAAGATTAGCTCTCGCCAGACTTACGGTTCTGGAAAAACTAGTTCTGATTATACTATCGGAACATTTGCAGCCGCCCATGCGTTGAGCGACGCTTTCTTTATTGGAGCGACAGTTAATCACACTCAAATGAATAGTAAATCTGAATGGGTTAGCAATGATTACCCAACTTACACAAGTGATAACAGCTCCAGCACAAAAGGAATGACTGACCCACTTATCACTGTGGGCAGCAGAATTCGAACGGAACCTGTTACCATACTAATGGCCCTTTCTGCGAAAGTCTCTACTGGAGCTAACGAAAACAAAGACATCTCGGAATCAGATTCAGAATCCGACGCGAAAGATGGCGGCAGCTCACTGATTCCATCGGTATCCCTTTATACCAATAATCTTAACCTAGTTTCTGGTGGAACCATTTCTTATTCGATTCGTTCCGAAAGAACATACAAATTTAAAAGTACAAGAGGCGACACAACAGAATCAAAATCTACAGGTGGAAACATTCAAAATGCGTCCCTATTTGCGGAAACTAAAGGAACACAGGCAAGTTTTGGTGGATCCGTTGATTATACTAAAATTGAAGGAAACACGTCCAAATCTAATGGCTATGAATACGACAATTCGGCATTCTCATTTACTACCCTTACAGCGTATTCAAAAATAAAAATTTCTGAAGAATTCAGTTTGATACCAAGTTTATCAATAGGACAATTCGGAGAAGGTGCTGGAAACTTTGGCGACAAAGATTTCTATACCGGCAGTGTTTTAGGCAAAGCCTCATTTTAGTCTGTAAACTTTTTTTTCACAGATCTATTTCGACACCGTAACTTCAACCGGCTTGCCGGTTTTTTTCACCGACTCATTAGCCAAGATCGGTTTTAAAAACTTAGCAATTTCGCTACGAGAACTCTTAGCTACGTGCTCGGGAGTTCCAGTCACCACGATTTCGCCACCGGCGTTCCCACCGTCAGGACCCAGATCAATAATGTAATCGACCGTTTTGATAACTTCCAAGTTGTGCTCGATGACCATCACAGTGTTACCTTGTTCTGCCAATTCTTGCAGTAGCTCGACTAGTTTTCGAATATCTTCAAAATGTAGACCCGTCGTTGGCTCATCCAAAATGTAGAGCGTTTTACCCGTACTACGTTTTGATAATTCTTTAGATAATTTCACACGCTGAGCTTCACCACCCGACAATGTTGTCGAGCTTTGTCCTAGAGTCATGTAACTTAAACCCACTTGGTTCAGTGTTTCCAGTTTTCTATGGATCTGCGTATGATTTTTGAAAAAATCGAGAGCTTCCACTACCGACATTTCTAAAACGTCCGAGATATTTTTTTCTTTATACTTAACGACCAACGTTTCACGGTTGTAGCGTTTTCCCATACACACATCACATGGGACATACACATCCGTTAAGAAATGCATTTCCATCCTGATTTGGCCGTGACCTTGGCATGTCTCGCAGCGACCACCTTTAGTGTTAAAACTAAACCGACCTGGCCCGTACCCACGCAGTTTTGCCTCTGGGATTTGCGCGTACAGGTCGCGAATCAATGGCAGCAAGCCAACATACGTTGCTGGAGTTGAACGCGGCGTTCGTCCAATTGGTTTCTGATCGATCTCGATCACTTTATCAATATTTTCTAAACCGGTAATGGAATCAAATGGGGATGCCTTCACTTGCGCTTTATAAAACTTGGCCGCTAAGTGTTTGTACAACGTATCCATGATCAGCGTACTTTTGCCGCTGCCGGAAACGCCTGTCACACAAAGGAATAAACCAAGGGGAATTTTCGCATCGACATTTTTTAAATTATTTCCGCGCGCACCTTTGATTTCAATAAACTTACCATTACCAGGACGACGCTTAGCTGGCATAGGTACGCTTTTCGCTCCGCTCAAGTATTGTCCAGTAATCGAGTTTTTATTTTTCTCGATTTCTGCTGGAGTTCCCTGGGCTAGAATCTCGCCGCCGTATTTTCCGGCTCCGGGACCTAAATCAACTACGAAATCAGACGCACGAATCGTGTCTTCATCATGTTCTACAAGTAAAACCGTATTCCCGCGATCACGTAGCTCTTCGATCACTTTTAGCAATCGATGATGATCACGTGGATGAAGTCCAATACTTGGCTCATCCATGACATACAGGATTCCAATCAATGACGATCCCACCTGCGTCGCCAAACGAATACGCTGGGATTCACCGCCTGATAACGTACGTGCCGTGCGATTCAGACTCAAATAGCCAGTGCCTACTTGAAGCAAATACTGAATACGCGATTGAATTTGCGCGATAATTTTATCGGCTAAATATTTTTCACGCTCTTTAAGTTTTTTGCCTTGAGAATAGTTATCTAACCAAACTTTTAATTCCGTTAAATTCAAATTTGACAATTCGACAATATTTTTATCTGTGATTTTTACATTCAAACTTTCAGGCTTCAATCGGCCACCGTGACAGTCCGGGCAATCCTGAATATCTGGCTCGAATGAATTTTCTTCGTCATCGTCAGACTGCGATTGGTTTTTTAAAACGTATTTAACTTTTTCTAACTTTCGTGAACCTTCGTCGCCATCCGCGTACACTTCTTCTTCGATGAAATCTAATGTCCCAAGGCCTTTGCACGTTTCACAGTAACCACGTGGATTATTAAAACTGAATAAGCGCGGCTCCAGTTCTGGGAACGAGAATCCACAGACTGGGCACGATGATTTTAATGAAAACAAGGTACGTTTACCTTGAATCGTTTCGATAATCACTTGGCCATCAGCCATTTGAATTGCTGTATTTAAGCTTTCCGCGATGCGAGTCTTCACACTGTCTTTAACAATCACTTGATCAACGACAAGATCAATATTGTGGGCTTTTGTTTTCGTTAATTTTTTAGCTTTATCTAAATCGACAAACTCGCCATCGACTTTGGCTTTGATGAAACCTTTTTTAAACCATTTTTGAAATTCAGCTAAGAACTCACCTTTTTTATTTTGAGCCATCGGAGCTAAAATAAAAACTTTCGAACCTTCACCTAAACGTAATACACCTTCCAGCATATCCTGTGGTGTTTGTGATTGCACAGGGATGTGATGAGTTGGACATTCCGGGACGCCGACTTTAGCAAACAACAAACGCATGTAATCGTAGATTTCTGTAATGGTACCCACGGTTGAACGTGGATTTGTCCCTGCCGACTTTTGATCAATCGCAAGGGCTGGTGATAAACCAGTGATAGAATCTAATTCTGGTTTTTTTAATTGATCTAAGAAGTTTTTTGCATACGACGACAAACTGTCGATGTAACGACGTTGTCCTTCAGCATAGATAGTGTCAAAAGCTAATGACGATTTCCCGGAACCGCTAAGACCAGTCAGTACCGTGATTTTATTGCGCGGAATCTTGATATCGATAGATTTAAGATTATGTTCTCGCGCATTTTTAATTACTATAAAGTCATTTATTTTTTCATCTGGCATGAAGTACAAATTCCATAGAGTTCAAGAACATGATGAGTCAGCTTAAAGCCGTATTGCTTTGCCACTTTTTCTTGATGATCTTCTATGTTTTTGTTCTGAAATTCAACGATTTTCCCGCACGCCGTACATGTCATATGATCATGATGCTTCTTTGGTGTTAATTCATAGCGCGTTGGCATAGAACCCATGCGTAACTCGGTCACCACATGCGCTTCAGCCATGCCTTTAAGGAATCTGTACACAGTTGCAAAGCCAACGTCTGAATTGATTTTCTGCACTTTTTCATAAAGCTCTTGCGCCGTAATGTGAACTCGGCCTTCATGCAAAGTTTTTAAAATCAGAATACGTTGAGGAGTTACTTTCAAATTCATTTTTCGAATGATTTGTTTTAAGTCTTGCTCGGTCCAACTTTCATCAAAATAACTAGTTTCGTTGTTTGAAGGAATAGGCAATACAGTTCCATTTTGACGATCGTCCGATTTTAACATGTTTGAATTCTCCCTGACGTAAGGGTTACTAGAAATGATAATCATTTTCAATTAGAATCTTTCAACGGATGCGTCGAAAAGCTAGAGTTCAGCTACTTTGACCTGTCTGTGTACCTGATTTCAAAGGAAATGGGGTTAGAAACCTTACATCGAGAGGGCAATTCGCAGGCTACTAGGTAAACTTCATACTCACCAACCGCTAGTTTCTGACTGCGACCATGAACGGATGGAACTAAAACGATCGGAAAATTGAACGAATGCAATCCATCCCCATTTTTTAAGTTGGCCCCTTGAGCATATCCATATGGTTTTCCATCTTCTCCCAACGCTAACCTATCTGAACCGAAGGCCGCGCCTTTGTGATAGATCTGCCAACTAACACCCGACGATGCGTGTGTGGAATAGTACTGAACAGTGATTGTGGGATAGCCGTAAATAACATAATTGGTCCACTCGTTAGGATCATAAATAGATTTTTGCCCGTATGCTGTTCCCACGACACTCAAGCTGGATGAGGCAGAGACACCGGCATTCAGTTCATCTTCAAGTTCGCTATTTCCCACAGTTTCTGAACTGGTATCCACACCGGAATTATCTAGATCACCATGGCCACTTAACGACGTCGTAGGGGTGCACGCAAACGACAAGATGCAAATCAAAATTAAAATAATTTTACGACCAGCTTGAGACATCATTTTGAATAAACCCCAAAGACATTCATTACAATAACGAGGCCGATTAAGACCGCGTAGAATGCCCGACGATTAATTTATCTGTCTTGAGTTTTACTATTTTAAATGAGATTACTTGATAACTGATAGGATTTCTTCAGCAAAACAAAGAATGTCATGGGGGCGACAGTCATAAGAAATTCGACATCTCAATTTGAGATTCCCAATGATCTCGCCCTTTTAAAAATCAAAATATGCAACGGCGTTATGTGAATGAAGTGATTCCAGATGGCTGACTTTACCTTGACCGGAAATTAGCCAAGATGAGCCTTTCAAAAACAAAGTTAACTTGCGAGCAGCATCTTCGCAGAACATCAGGTTACTAGCATTCAAACGTGCAAATTCTTGCTCGTCTTCGCGCTTAACGATTCCTTGTGTTGGAGTCCCTATGCTGCGTTCGATTCCTAAAAATAGTTTGGCAAAATCACGCAGTTCAAATTCGTCATTTACAACAGCGGCTAAATTTAGTTCGCTTCGTTGCGCATGCGGTGTCGCCACAAATCCACGTTGCGAATACCACTGAGTTAATTGTGCCGCAGTCATCATTGTACTTTGTTTTTCAAATTCTTGAATCGTCAGCTGATGAGCCAGGGCTGCGGATTGCGGGCACGTGCTGGAATAATCCATTTTGAATTTCATTTCAGTTTTAACGACACCATCAGCCAACACAAACTCAAAATTTAACGGCACCGTTTTTAAATAAAATTTTTCAGACTTCAAAGTCTGCTCCATCACTGGCATTGCGAACGAAACCGAAATTTTTGCTTGCGTGCTTAAATCATTTTGTGAAGCCACGAACGAGGTTAACAAGTGTCGAATACCTGCCAGAGTTAACGTTTCTTTCTGAGTGTATTGAGTCAACAATTCGTACAAACGCGACATGTGAATGCCCTTAGACGGATTTACTAAATTCACAAAAATATCGAACTCAGCTATTAAATTAGTTTTAACATTATTTATGAAGTTAGATTTTCCATCATTCCATTCGAATAATACAGGCAGCATGACGTTTTCCATGCCTACCCATTTGAGCGGTATCTGGTCAGTATCTGAGGATTTTTTAATTGCGTCGACCGTAATCATATGATGGTTTATAGCATGAAAAAAATCGTTTTAGCCAGCACATCTCAATATCGCCGCCAGCAGTTGGCGACACTCGGGATTCCTTTTGATAGCATTAAACCTGTGTTTGACGAAGACACTGTTAAACACCAAATAGTAACCGCTTTAAAGCACCCACATGCGATTGCCCAGAAGCTAAGTCATGAAAAAGGCGCTTCGATAGCTAAACTCGACACCATCACTATTTCTGGAGACCAATTAGTCGCTTTTGAAGGCGATATATTAGGCAAACCAGGCACCGCAGAAAAAGCCGTAGCTCAACTACTGCGGATGCAGGGAAAAACCCATGAACTTGTGACTGCCTGCACAGTGTTCGATGGACTTAAACCGATCGATATCCTGAATATTACACAGATCACCTTAAAACCCCTTTCTGTCGAGCAAATCACGGCCTATGTGAAATTAGATCAGCCGCTGGATTGTGCGGGTTCCTACAAGATCGAAAAGCACGGGATTCAATTGATAGATTCAATAAAAACTGAAGATTTTACGTCGATTCAAGGCTTACCGCTTTTAGCACTTGCCAAAGTTTTCAATTCACTGAATATTGCAATTCCTTTTTTGAATGGAACAAAATGATCAGTGCAAAAAAATTTAAATTCTCGCAAGTTAAAAACCCAATTCTTAAATCGATGATTGAGGCTGCGTATGCTGTGCAAAAAAATGCCTATGCACCGTATTCGGGTTTTCATATTGGCTCAACAATCCTAGATGCCAAAGGCTTTGAATATGCTGGCTGCAATGTTGAAAATTCATCTTACGGTGGCACTGTATGTGCGGAACGCGTGGCTATCTGGAAAGGTATTTCACATAACATGACTTTGCCTCTACAAGCCGTCGTTGTCGTTTCCAGCGAAAAAGAAAAATGGCCCCCGTGTGGAATGTGTCGTCAGGTTATGGCGGAATTCTGTTCACCTAAAACTGTTGTGTTTTATGGTAACAATCGCAAAGAATTTAAAAAGATGCTTTTCAAAGATTTACTTCCAGAAGCGTTCTCGAATAAATTTATTTTGAAATAGTATATAGAGCCTGTCTAAAATAAATTTCGTTAATTGCCTGGACCCGATTACCCCTTATAATAATTCAACCCCATCTCGACCTATGGTCAGATTGAGTTAAATAGCTATTCAACCGATTCACTGTTGAATGGATTTACATCAATATCTTCGACTTTTTTCTATTGTGGCGGCGCTCGTGGTTGGCTTTTGGTTCCCCATTCGCTTGATTGGCTACCAACCACTATTTTCGTTTGAAATTTTTTTTGATGCCCTAATCAGCGTTGCCTCCATCACAAACACCTATCTCTATTTTAAAGAGAAAAAATTGGATTTTAAAAAAATGTCGTCTTGGATTTCATTAAGTTTATGGTGTGACCTAGTGTGTATCATACCGTTTGCCTTGATCGAATACGTATGGTTAGGGCAAACTAGTCCAGTATTTCTATTTATCAATTTATTAGCGGTCCGCCATATTTTCAAAATTAAATCTTGGTTAGATGCATTTGATGGACTGCAACCCATAGTTTATCGATTGGCGCCTTTAGCGTTCACTATGCCTTTGTTAGTTCATCTAATTGCGAGCACTTGGATCGCATTGGGCAGCGGTACCGCTGGTCCCGACAATGATAAAATAAATGAGTATATAAAAGCTATTTACTGGTCATTTACGACACTGACTACCGTAGGTTACGGTGACATTACCGCTAAGACAAATTTTCAAATGTTATTTACATGTTGTGTGCAAGTAACGGGAGTCGCGGTATTCGGATTTGTACTTTCTAACGTAGCCAGTTTGTTATCACGAATGGACGCGGCTCGCGAGCATCACATGGACAACTTAGATCGCGTCGAGACATTTATGAAACTTCACGATATTCCCAATGGCACCAAATCGAGTATCCGTTCGTACTACCACTATTTATGGAAAGCACGAAAGGGGTATCAAGAAAACGCACTCCTCAGCGATTTGCCACAAAAAATTCAATCCGATTTGTTTTTTCATATCAATAAATCCATAATCGAAAAAGTTCCTTTTTTAAGTGGTGCATCTCAAGATCTTCTAGAAGATCTAATGAATCAACTAGAGTCCCGAATTTTCGTTCCCGGCGAACGCATTTTCAAAATCGACGAAGCGGGCGATGCACTCTACTTTATACACAGTGGGACAGTGGATGTGCTTTCTAGAGACGATAAAAAAATAGTTTCCCTCAGCGATGGTGCCTTCTTTGGAGAAATGGCTCTACTTTCGGATAAACCGAGAAATGCCACCGTCAAAGCGACATCCCATTGTGATGTGTATATCCTGCATAAAGACGCTTTCAAAAAAGCGATTCAGGCCTACCCCACATTTCGTGAACATCTTGAAGAGACCCACAATTCCAGAGCGGCTTAGGGTTGAATACCGTGCGGTTAGTCGGTTATGCAAAGTTCCTTAAGTAACAAAATAGGGACTTTGGAGACTGGGAAATGCGGGAAAGTTAGATTTTGACCAGGAAAGCACTACATTTTTGTCATTGGGAACAAGCTGATAAAAAAGGCGTATGAAATCAAATCAAACCTGAGCCGTTAAAGATTGGGTTTCTTTACATCTTCGTACCTAATTGTAACAATCATTTTATGAAGTATTTAAAAATTATTTTCATTTCGATAGGCTCTTTTTTATTTGGAGTGTTTGTTATGTGGCTGTACTTTCATATACCGACAAAAAATCTTTCTTATAGCCAGGAAGACCTGACAGAACTTCTCTCGAATGGTTCCTCTATTATTGCAAAAGAATCGTTTGCTTGCGAAATAAAGGTTAACACGGTGGCTGCCGTTATCGCTACACGAGGTTTTTTGAATCTCGATTCGGCTTACTTATCTTCATCTCGATTTAGTTGCGATAATAAAGATTGTAGTTTTATGACATCAAATTGTCTACCGTGGCAATCCAGTGAGTGCGGATCAACTTTCATAAGATATAAAATTGATTCCAATAGAAAAATCATCTCTAGCAGCTTTGAGTGCCTGGATGTTCCTTAACCACTACGTTTCTGGGCGCTCAAAATATAGCACCTAGAACTAAAACGACCACGGAAAAATCAATGGTCGTTTTAATGGACTTTCCTGATCGAAAGTTAGTTTCTTTTAGTTTTGAATTATCTACTTTTTGCTTTTCAGAATCATTGTTTAAGGATGATCAACGAAGCGTTTTGCCATTAGCGACAGAGATTATATACGAACTGTGATACCTAGCTTTGGATCAACGTATTCAAAACTACAAAACGCGGTGCCTGGCACATTCCATTTCTGTTTACCTAATTGAACCGTTTTTAGACGTTTCCTAATTTTAGCCTCCATGGCGGAATTTACCGGAGGCCATTTCTTGGTTTTAGTTTGAAGCTGCAGTACCACTGGTGACAACCAAGTAAGCTTATCCGCACTTATTACCGAATGTTGATGCCACTTCAAAAACACATCTGCGTTCTTATACAAAACTTCCAGATTATGAAATTTAAAATGAATTTCAGTAAACTCTTTACGATCAATTAATGATTTAAATTTTGCGACGACCAACCGGCACAGAGCCCACCGACTAGCATACTTTTTTTTATCTGTGTCTGCTTTAAATTGCTGAATCCACAAATCGACATCAGTTAGGTTCAGTACCATTCCTGATTCTGGATCTATGGGGCCCTTAAAGCCTAACGTAATTTGAACGGATTCTAAAATGACGGCCGATTTGCTTGCTGATTTAGGTGTGGAAATACGGGCAAACATCTCGAACCGCCTTAGAAACGTCGGTTGGATGTTTGCCATGAAAACTACTCAAGAACCATTGGATTAATTTGAACGTTGCTCGTGTTTCTGAACTGTTGAATCCAGTCGTCTTGCAATTGATTCGAAGCTTGCTGAGTCATAGATTTTGATTCATTTTTGTTTTTATCTAGCTCAACTGTTTTAGTGTCTTTTAAATGCAGAACATAGTGCAAGTTTCTTACTGTCACTAGTTGTTTTGACAGAGTGCTTTTTGGAGTTAATTCTAGCGCCGCCATCTTTAGCTCTTTTTCCATTAACTTAGGAATCTGAGCCGCGTCTAGACTGAAGAATCCTGTCTCTTCCCAATTTAAACCCATGTTTTTTAAAGCTGCATTAACTGCATCTACTTGCCCCGATTTCAAACTTTCTGCCAACTGAGTTTGCAGAGCTTCGAATTTATCTTTACCTAACAGTTCAGCTGCAATTTTCTTGTCGACTGTTGCTAGCTCAGCTTTAGTCGCGGCCTTACGGTCAGTTAATTTCACAAGTTGGTAGGACGTGAAACCTTTAACTGGAGCTGAAACTTTGCCTACTTCTAACGAGAAAGCGGCGTTTTCTAAAGCCATTTCTTTTTCACCGCGAGCAAAATAACCAAGTTCACCTTTTTTATTTTTAGTGCCCACATCATCAGAGTATTTCGCAGCTAATTGCCCGAAATCTTCAGTTGCCGCTTTAGTTTGAACGTCCAGGATTTTATCCATAGCTTTCTTTTCTGAAGCTGCATTACCCGGAGTAAAGTTAGCGATAATAACTTGTGCAGACACTTTTTCGGGAGCGTCGTATTTTGAACGGTTCGCTTCAAAATAGCTGTTCACGCGTTTTTTAAATTCGTCTTTAGCTAGATGTTCAGTGACCTCGGCTTCAGATACCGCCACTTTTTTACCTTGCTCTTCACGATCTAATTTTACGAACTGGATATTCCATTGCTGACGGCTGAGTTCGTTCAACTTATCTACTTCTAATTGAGATGGGCGAGATGTTGATTCAAACAATTGGCGTGTTCTTTGTGTTTGAACTTGTTTTTTGATTTTGCTCTCGAACGTTGTTGGCGACAGGCGATTCGCTTCTAGTAATTGGAAATAGTAGGACGGTTGGAATTGGCCGTCTTTTTTGAATTCGTTCATATCTTGGATAAAGCTTAGGATTTCTTTATCAGACACCAGGATGTTTTCATGCTCAGTCGCTTGCGACAATAGCTCTAACTGAACCAATGACTCAACCGCTTGACGGCGCATTGCCTTTTGGCGCTCTGGGTCGAAAGTGATCGGCTGACCAAACATCTGTGCATAGTATTCTTGCATTTTTTGGATCCGTTGCTCTTCCTGAGAGAAATCAGCAAACGAGATAAATGCACGATTCACACGAGCTGCACTCGAACCACCACTCATGTTCCCACGGTCACTAGGTAGACCGAAAAATACGAAAACGACAATGATCGGTAAGCCAAACAGCAGTGTTCCGATGATTTTCTTAGTGCGATCCCTAGACCGTAGCATTGCTTTTAGCTGATCATAGGTCGAATGACTTTGTGGGGTTACATCTTTCATAGCTTCTGTGTTCTGGTTTTCACGATTTTCGCGGCCTTTTCTTGTATCCATATTTTCTCTCTTTGTTGAACGAGTTCAAATCGAAGCTTAAATAACACCTTTTTTTTGAGTGCTTTTCAAGTCAAAACTTCGGCTACCACCTCTAAGAAGTGGTGTGCCAATATGGTCTTATTATGTGTTGATCGGGTTCCGGTGTTCATTTAGACTTACTGTACGCACTTTTAGGAGCTCATTTTTGAATTTTTTAAATATAAATATAAAAAAACTGATTTTCTTTGTTTTCGTTCTGATCATGCCTTTGATCACGATAAACATGGAAGAAAAACAAAACGATTCGGAATGGTTTAAGCAGCCGTTTTCTTGGCTAGCCGGCCATTTCCAAGGTTTCTTCTATGACTACAGTGCCGGCGTAAAAACAACGACGGGTCAGTATTTGAACTTAATTCATATTAAAAAACAAAATGAAAGCTTGAAGAATCAAAATCAAGAATTGTCGGCTCGTCTTTTAAAGTTCGACGAAATCAATCAAGAAAACTCTCGCCTAAAACAACTTCTCACATTTCGTGAATCAACTAAGATGGATTTGTTGGCAGCGCAAGTGATCGCTCGCGATTTGATTCCTGACCACAGTACTATCACTATCAACAAAGGTACTGTTGATGGATTAAAAGAAGGCCAAGCTGTCATGACATTGCAAGGTGCTTTGGGTTATGTTTTCAAACCACTTAAGAAAACTTCTCACATTCTTTTAATGACTGATCGTTACGCCGTGATCGATGGCGTGATCCAACGAAGCCGCGCTCACGGTATTGTCGAAGGTAAAGGTAAAACCGGCGCCGTTCTAAAATATGTTGAGCGTACTGAAGATGTTCGTCCTGGTGACTTGGTGGTTACCGGCGGATTAGATAATATTTTTCCTAAAGGATTTCCTATTGCCATCGTTGAATCGGCAGAGAAAAAACAAATCAGCGTATCTTTAAAAGTAGATTTAAAGCCGCTAGTTGATTCCGACAAAGTGGAAGAAGTTTTTGTTGTGTTGAATGCTAAAAACCAAGATATGTCAGAGGTTGTGGTACCAACGGAGATTAAAAATTGAAATTCTCTCGATTAAGGATCATTCACGGTCTGATATTCTTTTTTCTTACTTACATTCTGTGTAGTTTCCAAACAGTAGTTTGGTTTCAAATTTTTGGATCTCTAGCGTCCCCGTTTTTTTGCTTCATCCTGTTTGTTTATTTCGGTTTGGACAAAGAAGATTGGAAATCAGTTCTGTACTGTTACGCATCGATTTTTATTTATTCGCTGTTTAGCTATGCGTCTCTAGGCATCTTGATGCTGACATGTTTGTTTAACTACATTCTGCTTTACGTTGTTAAAAACCGTGTCTACTGGCCGGGAGCAGCGTACTTTACTTTGATCACAGGCGTTTCCATGACTTTGTTTAATGTAATGTACATGGTGAACTCTTATTTGTTTGAACCCCATTTTTCGCCGTTCTTGATTTGGGATCGATTGTTCCAAATTCTGTCGACGACATTAATTGCTTTTTATGCCTACCCGGTCATTAAACGATTAGATATTTTGTTTAAGCCAGAAATGCCATCTGAAGTTCACGGAGAGTTGAATGGCTGATTATGTAAGTAACCCCGACGAATCAAAAGAGTATTGGGGTCGTTATAAATATATATATGCTTTAGTTATCACTACGTTTCTTGTTTTCTCGCTTCGACTTTGGTACCTGCAAATTATTTCGGGTTCTGAACTGCGCGATTTCTCGGAAAAAAACAGGATCAAACAAGTCAAGATTCCAGCGCCTCGCGGTCTATTACTAGATCGTCATGGTAAATCACTGGTACAAAATCTACCGGGCTTTGAGGCGATCTTAACTCCTCAGTATATCGTAAACTTGGATGAGATGGCCGTGCGACTGGCGCCAATCTTGGGAATGGAGTCAGACAAGATCGTTACCCGCGTTCAACGCAGTCGCCGAGTGAATGGTCCGTTTGCCACTATCCGCTTGAAAGAAAATTTAACTCGTGAAGAAGTGTTTCGCTTAAAACGAATCAATTTAGATACGCCCGGTTTAGAAATTCGCGAAACAATTATTCGCCACTACCCGCTTAAACAAAATGGCGCTCAGCTTTTTGGTTATGTAAGTGAGATCTCGAAAAAACAATTACCTTTATTGAACGAACTTTACAAAGGCGTCTTGAAATTTGAACAAGGCGATATCATTGGTAAAAGTGGATTAGAAGAAAATCTAGAACGCGAAGTGCGCGGTCAAGATGGCGTTAGCTTTATTCAAGTCGATGCTCACGGACGCGAGACAAGCCTGCGAAATCCAAACATCATTGGCGACAAAATTACAGATCAAGATGCCTCTCACGGCAACAACGCCGTGCTGACGATCGATCGCGATATTCAAGAAGCGGCTCATAAATCGTTTACGGATTTAAAACGTATCGGTGCCGTTGTAGCGATGAAATCAAATGGAGAGATCCTTGCTTGGTTATCAGAACCATCGTTTGACCCAAATGAATTCGCGACAGCTATCTCGTCACAAACATGGAGCACGTTGATCAACGATCCGTTCAAACCACTCAGAAATAAAGTTATTCAAGACCATCACTCGCCGGGTTCCACGTTTAAACCGCTGGTGGCATTAGCGGCGTTAGAAGAAAAGAAAATTACAGATACGCAAATGGTCTACGCTCCTGGTGTATTCTACTTTGGTCGTCGCCCATACCATGATCATCAAAAAGGTGGTCAAGGTTACGTAAACGTTTACGATGCAATTGAACGAAGCTCGAACGTGTTTTTTTACCAAATGGGTATCAAGCTTGGTATCGAGAAAATGCACGACTACATTTCAATTCTTGGTGTCGGTCAGAAAACGGGAATCGAGTTAGCACGTGAAGTTCCGGGCATTATGCCAAACTCAGCATGGAAAAAGCAAAATCGTGGTGAAGAATGGCAAGAAGGTGAAAACTTAAGTACTGCCATCGGTCAGGGTTTCGTAAATACGACGCTGATGCAAATGGTGATTGCCTATAATACGATTGGTCTTAGCGGAAAAGTAGTTAGACCTTATGTAATTCAAAAAATATTGGATCAAGAAGGTAAAGTTCTAAAAGAAAACTTCCCGCAAGTATTACGTGACGTCACGCAAGTTCAACCGAACGGAGTAAAAATTTCCGATCATACGTTTGCTGTCGTTCGCGAAGGCATGCGCCGTGTGGCTAACGGTGATCGCGGAACCGCTCGCTTCTGGAAAATTCCAGGGGTCGAAATGGCGGGCAAAACAGGAACATCACAAGTTATGAACTTTTCGGCAGATCAAATTTATTCTAATTGCATGTCGAAACCCATTCACATGCGCCATCATGGTTGGTATGTGGCGTTTGCCCCAGCCGTTAACCCAGAAATTACAGTCGGCGTTTTAGCAGAACATTCGTGTCACGGCAATACTGGTGCGGCTCCGATCGTTCGTGATGTGATCCAGGCCTATTTCCAAAAGTATCATCCAGAAGTTATCGAGGAAGGCTTAAAAGCTATGAAAACTAAGAAAGCAAAAGCACCGGCTCCAGAACCAGTGCCGCTTCTGGACGGAGAGTAAAATGGATTTATCAATTTCATTAGAAGAAAAAACTCTCGTCCGTCGTTTAGATTGGAATATTATTCTAGTTATCTTGGCCTTGAACGTAATTGGCCTGATCAATCTTTACAGTGCGACTCATGGACCGAACTCGAAAGAAGTGGAATCGCTGTTTATCAATCAGATCGTATGGTTGATTTCGGGCTGGAGTATCTTTTTTATTTCTACACTTTTAGATTACGCGATCGTCTCGAGAATCTGTTACGTCATCTACTTTTTCAACTTACTCGCCATCTTGTACGTGGATTTCTTTGGTAAGATCGCCCTAGGCGCCCAGCGCTGGATCGATTTCGGTTTCTTTCGCTACCAACCGTCCGAGACGATGAAGCTTGCGTTGATTATGTTAATGGCAAAAGTTTTGTCGCAAAGAAATTCAATGGGCCAAGGCATGGGCTTTAGAGAATTAGTGGCTCCGTTGATTTTGGTTTTGATTCCATTCGCACTGATCATGAAGCAACCCGATTTGGGAACAGCGATGATGATCATAGCGATCAGCGGCTCGATGATCTTGTTTACGAAAGTAAAAAAACATATCATCGTCGGCGCCATCGTATTGATCTCGATTTCTTTGCCCATCGCGTGGGAATACATTCTACATGATTATCAAAAGAATCGCGTATTAACGTTCTTATCCCCAGAAAACGATCCCAGAAAAACAGGCTACAATGCTTTGCAATCAAGATACGCCGTAGGTTCGGGCCAATTCTTTGGCAAAGGTTTCCGCAAGGGAACACAATCACAATTAGAATTCTTACCGGAACGTCACACTGACTTTATCTACTCGGTACTGAGCGAAGAACACGGTTTCGTTGGCAGTATCACGACGATTGGTTTGTTCTGCATATTGTTTTTCTTAGTGCTCAGGGTTGCGTATCAAGCACGAGATAAATTCGGCGCGCTTATCTCTGTTGGGGTATTGAGCTACATCTTCTGGCATATGTTTGTGAATGTCGGAATGGTTATAGGTTTGCTTCCCATCGTTGGAGTTCCTCTGCCACTGCTCTCTTATGGTGGGTCGAGTATGTTGACTACGATGCTTGGTCTTGGGCTGATCTCTAGCGTTTCCTTCCGTCGCTATTTATTCTAAATTCTTTGTTCTGGAAAAACCCCCGAAATTTCTTTTGGTGGATTGGACTTCTTTCTTCTAAATCTAGT
>CAZCHT010000093.1:0-17623 GCA_964498705.1 uncultured Bdellovibrio sp.
GTAGAAAAGTATCATTTCGATACTGTTACATTTTTGTCAAATTTCATAATTCAACCTAATCAATTTAGTCAGGCTTCCGATACAACATACATGAAAAATTCAATACTGCTGATAGTTAGTCTATTTGGATGCTTTGCCTTGGCTCAATATGAAAAACCGACCAACGAGAACACCTCCATTGCAGATCAGTCCATAGAAATTAAGGTCGGCAAAATTAGTATGGAAGACTACGTTGAAACAACAAAAGAAATTGCCAACAATGGTTCTGGTGCCACGGAGCTTTCTGTTCGACGTATCACTTATGATCCGACTGTTGCCGAAATTAAAGTGTTAGGGGCCGGAGTCGAGACAGCAGGGCAACCATCCCGACCTGTATTGATGGACAAAATTAGGATCATTTCCGCGTCCAATGACAAACTTGGAATTAACAATTTTAAAACGATTGAAATTCCTTTCGACGGCGTCGTTAGCGGCTCCGTAGTTTGGTATAAAGTTCAAAAAAAGAACAAAGGCAGTAATGAGTTACCTTTTAGCATGCCGTTTGTTTACGGCTTTCTAAGGAAAGAACTGAAGTCCTCGGTGACCATTACCAGTGAAACGCAATTGGTCGTGCATCAATTTGATTCAAAGCAAGCCGTCACGTTGAAGTAAACTCAAGATGGCGCAAAATTTAAAACGACCATTGTTTTAAAAGAACCAATTTTGTCTGTCGGTCCAGATGAGATTAATAAACTTTCGGACTACGAAGTATTAACTCGTGTGCCTCGGTATCAAGTTTCTACCACTTCTAGTTGGGATAAACACATCGCTATTGCACGTCGTGGCTATGATGAAGGCTTTAAGCAAGAATTACCTGCGGTTTTACAAAGTCTTTTAGGTGAGATCAGCAAATTACCCGATGTTCAGAAAAAAGTAGAAAAAATATTGGGTTGGGTCGCCGTTAATATGACTTATTCCCAGCGGATGTTGGGGCCCAACGCGGGTTATGACCCACGCAAACCAAACGAAATTATCCAGTCTAAAACTGGGGACTGTAAAGATTTTGCGATGGTCACCTTGGCCATTATGAAGAAAGCCGGCATAGAAGCAGAGCCAGTCCTGGTTGGTATGTTTTCCGAGGGAGACAAAACAAAGCTTTTGATTGAGCCGACGTATACTCGCGCGCCCTTACCTAGCTTTGATTATTTTAATCACATTGTGGTCAGATACAAAAATGGCGGTGATTCCTATATTATTGATCCAGGTCGTGGTATCGCCGATGCCAAACGGTTGCCATTTTTCCTGACGAATAGTTGGATGTTGCGTCTGGGTTCAGGGGATAGAATGCCTTTTATGTCGAAGACTTCAAATGGCTTTGATTATGCGGGCGTAAAAATTAATACGACATTGACTCGTAAACCAGACGGACAATTTGCAGTTTTATCTGATGTGACTTTCACTGGTGAAATGGCGAATTTTTTTAGATTAATTTCATTTCAAGCGGGCGGGAAAGCTGTTGATGCCTTTTTGTCCCTTATGGGTCCACTAGATAGACAAGCTGCATTTTCCATGCAGCCAATGACACCGATGGATCGGACTGATGGGCCATTGCGATTTGAGTTAAGGTATTTACTGGGAGAATCCGTTCCGGCCGACAAAAAAAATGAAGTACGTTTACTTCCTCATTTTTTGCCGATTTTAACCGGAAAAATGGGTGATAATTATCTACGATTTCCGACAATGGATATTGAAACCAATGAGACCATTACCATCAATGATTCGTTTGTGGAGGAAGAAGAAGACCTCGACTGTTTAGTTCTGGGTCCAAATTATGGGATCGAACGTTTGGTTAAAAATGAAGCCAAAAATATCGTTATCACGGATAAAACATGGGTAAGAAATTGGTCCATAACATCTCGCAGTGGTGAAATGACGACTCAGGCGGGGCATTCTGGACGTGTTCTAGGGAATTGTATGTCATCGTCTAACATGGAAATACAGACTCGAAATCCAAAACATATATCTTTTGAACAGAAGCTAGATAAAATTAAAACATTTGTAGCACTTAAAGAGAATTTGAAGAGCAGTGTTAAACAACGTGCCGAGCTTAGACGAATTAACTACTACTTAGCTAAAGAGCCGAATAATGAACGTCTTTATGTTGAAAAATCTTTGACGATTGAACAACTTGGTTTTCTATCCGGTGAAAATTATATGCACGCGTATTTGGTCGCTGCCGAAAAAGTTTTAGAAATCGCTTTGGCAAAGTTTCCAAATAAAAGAGCAGAATTTTTGGCGCGAATTGGGAAACTTCAAATGTTGCGTTTAGAGCGGGAAAATGCGCAAGACAGTTTTAACGCCGCCTATAAAATTAATCCGCGCGACTTTCATGTATTGCGATTGGCAGGATTGATATTTCAAAAGAAAAGGCAATATAGCGAAGCTGCAGCTTATTATTTAGCGGCATCACAAGCTACAAAAGATGAAGACCTGATAGAGCTGGCGCTGGATCGACGTGGTAGCATTTTATGTTGGGAAATGAATAAATGTGATGACTTAAAAGCGTTGCTAGAAAAATCGTTAGTTAAGCGGCCTAATGACCCATGGGAACTGCACAACTTGGGCATTGTTTATTCAAAACTGGCTAACCCGTCAAAAGCCATCGAGTTAGCCGAGAAGGCACTTTCATTTATGAAATTCGGGGCAGCAGAACATTCTTTAGTTAAATATATTCTTCAAGAAGTTCGCGCACGGCATTTTCAAAATCGTATTCCAGCTAATGCCGCCGGCAAGGCGACAGAAGTTTTATTGATAAGAGCCTATCAGATTGATTCAAAAAACGAAGAAGTGTTATACCATTTGGTGATTCACCATGCTCGCAAATCAAAAACAACACCGGCCTCGATGGAAGTAGCTCAGCAATATATGAAGGAACTTCAAGTTCTACCGGGTAAAATGGCATTTTTCACAATGGCGATGCAGGAAATTCGAGATGTTCAAGGTGGAGTTAAGAAATAGGAGTGGAATGAAGAGTATTGCATGTGTATCGATATCTATTCTGTTCATGTTAGTCGCCTGTTCTACCACTCGCTCTAAGGAAACGGCATCAATCAAGGGGCCTACTGTTTTTGTCCTAAGTGAAGTTCTCAAAGATAAAGGCGTTCCTTTGGGAGGCAGCTACGCTCGCGGGATCGAGATTTTTAAAAACTCTGATCCTACTGCTGAAGCTGAGTTGGTATATAAAAAATATGGTCCTCGTTATCTTAATTCCTACGGTGGCTTTTATTTAAAAGATTTGTTCTTCCATATTAAAATAGCCAAAGTTATTTTAGAAAATCCAGTGAATAAAGTAGTTTCGATTCCAGGTTTTTCAGACGCGATAGGGTCACAGGAATATACCGACTCGGCACACTCGTTTGCCAAAAAATTCAATAAAAGAATGGTTCTGCTTGCCGAAGGCATTGACATAGATGCGCCCGCCTACCATTGGGATAATTTTTGTCTGAGGAAGTTTAATCGTGTATCAAGATTGGTTCCATTTACAAAATGTACTCCAATTGACGGGGGTACGGGCGTCGCCACATCGTGGGACGGGTTCTACTGTTCTTATAAGAAAAAGAGTGCCGAAGAAAATTGCTTGCCCGGAACAAAATTGAAAGTGAATAATAGCGATAGTTTCAGCTGCGAGTCCGAAAAATTTCCATTAACTCGAATTTGCCATGATCGAGAAATACTTAATCATATCCCGTACGGCGATGATTTTTTTCAAACTACGTGCAAAGAAGAGATTCAAAAAGAGGATGACCTATTGTCTCGATATGTAGCCGAATTGAAAAAGGATACCCCAAAGAAACTAAAAAAATCGATTTTGGAGCACAGTCGTAGTAGCTTAATTGACCTTCATATGAGCTATGGTCTTTGGATGAGGAATGAAAAGCTAAGAAAGCCTGCCTGGAAACCCATGATAGATTTCTATGAGCAAATAGGGATAACTCATTTGGATGATATATCAGCGGAGTTGACTGAGTTAGTTTGGGAAAGTTTGGTGGCAGAGTTGAGCCCAGTCGAGAGAAAAAAAATCGAAGAAAAGCCAGAGAAATATATGTGTGAAGAGTAGTGGACGTGAGTTTGAAGCAAATTGAAATTATCGGTATTGTGGAAAAAGAACTGGGACGGCCAAGCCTTGGTGTCGTAAAGCAGTTTTTAGAAATCCACGAAATACAAAGTGATGGTAAGCAACCAGTGATTTTGAAAGTTCAACAAAAGAAAAATGAAAATCGAATTTTGGTATACCTGGCCGTGGTTAAGCAAAGGTTTTATTTTGTTCTAATTATAGATAGAAAAACAAAAAAACCCGATTGGGCATACACTGAGTTATACGTGAGTATAGCCCTTTGGGCCCGAAGTAAGAAACTAACCGTGGAGAAAATGCAGAAACTTACTACGATTAAGTTCTCTAAGTCCTACAGAAAGGGTGAAATGATATCTCGATCTAAAACAAAACTAAAAGAGAATCGAATTACAATCAATGCTCCCCAAACTCCTGATGCCTTCGAGAATAAATTGAGTAAATTTATCCGAAGGCTAGAGAAAGACGCTAGCGGAATTCGAAAACTTGTTTCCCAGGCTGATGGTGGATTGGGTATCGGAATCGACTTTCATAACGGCAATGGAATGCTAGGAGGATTTTCTATCTCTCCAACATTAATTCGGAGGCTTTCTTCATTAGGCCTGGACTTAAATTTCGATTTATACGCGACAGGAAATAGGTTTAAATAAAGTTTATAATTAAGTGGAGATAGATACCTAGGAACTAAGGAGACTAAGTGTGAAAATCGTAACAGCCATTTACATATGTCTTTTTACAAGTTTCTATTGCCTATCAACATCGGCTGATTCGTGGTTGCCAGGTTTGCAAGATCGGGACAACACCTATAAATTTGGGGAATTGGAATGTCGTCTTACTGTAAAAGAAAAACGGCCAAAATCTGGATGGACAATGCCCGAGGGTACCTTCGCTTGTAAAAAAAATGGCGCGCAGGTTTTTGAAAAACAGAATTTGGGTGCAGACATAGTGGTGGCTTCCGAAGACGCTAAGTATATTTTAGGCATTTCTAATTCTGGACTTCATCACTATGCTTTTTGGATTGTCGATTTAAAAGGAAAGGTCATAGCAAAAATGACCCATGATTCGAAAGAAATCAAATATTGCCATCAGAGCGTAACAATTTTTAGGACTTGGTTTAACAGCGTTGCTAAACCGGTTTTTGTATTTCGAAATGGATCGCTGGCCGACATTACTTTGATTTCCTGCAATGAAAGTCAAATTTCTTTGAATAAGTTGGATCCTTTCAAGTTGTAAGAACTCGATTTTTACGTTGTTGAAGGTTTGCTTAAGTAGCGCATGACGATTTGAAATGAAAATAGGAGAACGATCTATGGAGTTTAAATATAAAATAGAAGCCAAAGGAAGTATTGGAGATACTCAAGAAGACTTTTTTGCCGCGAGGAATCCTGAAACGAACGAAATTATTAAAATTCAAAATGATGAAAACGGACAATTAGGTATACTTGCGAATAAAGATGGTTGGCTTTTTTTAGCTAAAGTTTGCGTAGAAATGGCGTTTTCGGCTGAAATAAATCCAGAGTATCATCTGCATAGAACGAATGAATTTATGCAATCGTTTGATTCTTCTAAAGACGCGATCGGATTGTTCATAATAGACAATTCTTCAGCAAAGTTTTAACCACTTTGCCCTAGGCACAACTAACGGATAAGAAAACACATTTCTAATGAGCAATTCTTGAAGCGGCAGCCCTACCACCGAAGCAAAAATCGACTGGCGATTGCGCTGCAACTAACAGCGGCCAGCATAGGAAAGGCAAAATGCCATAAAAAGATGTGCAATCCGTTGTCGATGCCGCAGAAAAAAGTAATGGTCACGTTGCCTAGCGCGACGCTCGCTGTTCCAATTACGAGTCCACTCAGTTTAGGGTTTACCGAAGCACCTCTGCGTAGCCAGTTCAGCACGGCAGCGGCCAGCATAATCGAGTATCCGAAAACGACTAGGAAACATTCTATACCAGATAGGCTCAAGCCAATAGGAATTTCATTCTGGCTGAGTTGAGCCACACGAACGATGTCATACCCAAATACAAAAATTAAAAATGCGACTGTTAATTTCTGAAGCTTTTGAATTTCAGTTACTCGGCCGGGTCTAGATAAAAATGTAGACAGCACCAGTGCGGTCACGGCTAAAACAAACGAGGTGGTCAATTCAAACAAAAATTTTGGATTAGACAGCTGAGCCATTAAATCACGACGTGATGACATAAAAATAAAACTCATACCAATCAGAGCCAGTCCAATACTCGAGAAAAAAACGGTCATACGTAGCGGCGATGGCATCGGTACAACAGGTTTCAAATCACCAGATAGTTTTTGAATCAGATCATCAGTTTTCATGACCATTTTCCTTTAGCTGCTTTTTTAGATCCTTTATGGCTCTATGAACAGTGACCTTAACATCACTGATGGAATAGCCCGTTTTTTCGGACGCTTCCGAGATTGAAAGTCCCTCTACTTTTACGAGCAGCAACAGGTCTCGTTGTTTTGTAGATAACTTTTCACAAAGGGATTCAAGGTCCAGTTCGCTATCAAATTCAGGCAGCTGATTGGCTTCAATTTCATCAAATACATCATCAATCGATACCGACTGGAACCTGACTTTATTTCGGCGCAAATAGTCGATCGTTTTGTAACGAGCGATCGCATACATCCACGGCAAAAAATATTGGTCTACATCAAACGTCGCTCGTTTCAAATGAATTCCTAATAATATTTCCTGCACGACATCGTCTTGGCCGCCAGCGGACGATAAACCAAACTTTGAAAGCGAGTTTGCGACAAATGGAACCATCAATAGTTTCACCTTTTGCAAAAGACGACGATAGCCGTCGGCATCTCCATTTAAAGACGCCTTCATCAATGACGAAAGTTCAATTTCGTCATCAGAATGATCTAATCCCTGAGTCTGCGTCTTCTGTCGTATGTTCATTCGCTCAAACTATCCATTTGGTTACAAAAAAATTTTCACGACCCATAAAATCCGAGATTTAACATTCTCATTATAAGACAAACCTGTCAAAGCTGGCCTTATGGTTATTGGGGCTAAAAAAATAAATTTTCGACCCGTGTAACCATTTGAGGCCCGCCCGCGAATGAGTGTTTAGAGTCGGGAAGCAATGTTTGCTATCCCCAAACCTATAACCATGAGTTCAAAGGAGAACAACATGTCTAAAAGTAAAAGCCAGTTTCTAATTCGTGCAGCTGTTGCCGGTATTATCGGTGCAACAACTATCGGAATTTCAAATGTAGCCTTGGCGGCCGATGATGCCGGTGCCAAAGGTCATTGCGTAGGCGCCAATTCATGTAAAGGCAAAAGCGGCTGCAAAATGGAAGGCAAAAATGAATGCGCTGGAAAAAATGGCTGCGGCGGCAAAGGTTTTCTAGAAACGACAAAAGCCGAATGCGATGCTTTAGCTAAAAAAGACAAAAAAGTTCATTTCGTAGCTAGTAAGTAACATTAAATTTTAGGAGCGTTTCTTCTATGAAAAAAGACGGCAGCATAACGAAAAATCAATTAGGGATAGGCGTCGGGTTACGGTCACCTCACTATTCTTATATTTTAGAACAGCGGCCTGAAATTTCTTGGTTTGAAGCGATTTCAGAAAACTATATGGGCCTTGAAACCGGTTTCGGTGGACGGCCCATTCATATTCTAGAAAAAATTAGAGAGTTATATCCGATTGTTCTTCATGGGGTCTCATTATCTATTGGTTCAACTGATGAAATTAATTTTGAATATCTAGAGCGTTTAAAGAAATTAATTGATCGCATAGAGCCTCTTTGGGTTTCAGACCATATTTGTTGGACGGGCGTAAATAATGAAAATTTACACGACCTTTTGCCGTTGCCCTATACCGAAGAAGCATTGTCTTTGCTGGCGCGAAAAATCGGGCAAGCCCAAGATTTTTTAAAGCGACCGATGATATTTGAAAATGTGTCGGCCTATTTATCATTTGAGCATTCTGAAATGACAGAGTGGGAATTTTTAAATGAAGTCGTAAATCGCACCGGATGTGGACTGCTGGTGGACGTTAATAATATTTATGTAAGTTCGATAAACCAAAACTTTGATGCCTTGACCTATTTAAAAGCGCTTCCTAAAGACTGCGTAAAGCAAATGCACTTAGCGGGTCATTCCCAGTCGGGCGCGTGTTTGATTGATACTCACGATGGCCCTGTTACTGATAAAGTTTGGGAATTATATTCTGTGGCCACCCAGCTTTACGGAAAAATTCCGACGTTAATAGAATGGGACGACAAAATCCCTGAATTTCAAACTCTTGAATCCGAAGCGGCCCACGCGGCTCAGGTACAAAACCAAAACTCAGTGGAGACTTATGGGCCATCCCAAAACGCCGCCGTCACTGCATGAACTACAGAGCTGGATGAAGTGGATTGTCACTGACCCTCGCGGCGTAAACTCGGCGTTGTCCGATCCGTTTCCGAGCCTTCGCCCCAACATAGACCGCTACACATCGCCGTCAAAAAATGGGCTACCATGGATTGCCGAGACGGCTGCGGTTAATCGGTCGGTTAGACTAGATATCTATGCCGAGGCCTATTTTCTGCGCCTCTTTGAATCTATGAAATCCGATTTTTCAATAACGGCACAAATTTTAGGGGATGTTTCATTTCAAAAATTAGTTTCCGATTATTTAAAACAACATCCGTCATCGTCGGCAAGTCTAGCCGACGTGGGCCGATATTTTTCGAAATTTGCAGGGACTTATTCCGATTTAAAACACGTTCGATTTCTTGAACCCGTGATCGAAATGGAATGGCTATTCATAGAATCATTCTACGCCGATGATTCCGGTTTTTTGGATTCCTCGTTACTGATAAATATGTCCGACGAGGATTGGGAAACGGCAAAATTTATTTTGGCGCCATCCGTGATTTTGATCGAATCAACATGGCCTTTAGATTCGCTCTCTAAAATGCAAACCGAAGATTTTGATCTAGGCCAATTGAGTGAGTTTAACACCCCTCACGGATTTTTGATGTCACGGAAAAACGGAACCGTTTCACTTGAACCCGTGGCTAAAGCTCAATTTGAATTGATTAAAAAACTAAAACAAGGCGAGAACCTGATTTCTTCGCTCGAACAAGTCCAGGCTGTGTTTCCGGAAAATGACATAGGCTCAGAAATCATGAATTGGTTTAATGAGTGGGTTAGTCGCGGAATAATTTCTGATTTGAAACTTAAAAAGCAAAAGGTAGATTTATGAAATCACAAATTCAGTATGCTCGATCGCTGCTGACTAAAACGGATTGGCTGCCGCCGTTGCTGGTTCGTCTTTCTGTCGGGGTAGTTTTCGCGCAAAGCGGGTGGGGCAAGCTACATGATTTACAACGAGTTATTGATTACTTCACGAGCTTAGGAATTCCCTATGCAAATCTTCAAGCACCATTTGTAGCCGGCCTTGAATTTACCGGGGGGTTACTATTAATTTTCGGCCTGGCCAGTCGACTGATTTCATTGCCATTGATCGGAGTCATGACGGTAGCCATAGCCACAGCAAAAGCCGCCGAGATTACAGACATCACCGATGTATTGGGTTTTTCAGAATATCTGTATATCCTGCTATTGATTTGGATACTTATTAGTGGGCCCGGTGTCGTTTCTTTGGATCAGATCATTTCTCGAAAAATTTCCCAATTTAGCTAATTCACACCCCGTTCGCTAGTCACCATCATCACGTAAACTTTTCCTATCTACCTCCCGTGATTTTTCCAACCATTTGACTCTGTATCTAAACTCAAGCAAGTTGCCTCGATCTAAAAAAAATCTTGTAGGAGATCTGGGTGACGGGTGTGTGGGTATTAGCTGCGTTGTTGGCGCCATCGTTGTGGGCGGCCGAGTCCGGAGTCAGTCAGTCTAAAGTCATCGAACGAGTCGAGGTCATCGGATCGCGCGTAAAAACCGTTCGCACCGAAGGGTCGACGGCGGTTCAAACCATCAATAAAAAAACGATCGAGGTTTCAGCCAACGCTTCGCTTTCCGAAGCCCTTCGTGATTCGGCCGGTACTAGCAATGGCGCTTCACAAAGCTCAACCTCTGCCGTATCGACCGTGGGTTTGCGTGGCCTTGGGGCCTCAAGGACTCTTGTACTTTTGAATGGTCATCGCCTGCCGACCGATCCGGCTTTGGATGCTGTCGACATCAACTGGATTCCTGCCGCTGCGATTGAACGTATCGAGATTTTGAAAGAAAGTGCCTCGGCGATGTACGGCTCGGACGCTATGGGCGGTGTTATCAACATCGTCACCAAGAAAACGTTCACGGGGTCCGAAGCGTTCGCTAAATTTTCAGCCGCGCAAAAACCTGGCGGCAGTGTTTATACCTTGTCGACGATCACCGGTTTGGAAAAAGGTCCTCATGATCTGAACGTGTCCATCGGCTATTCCCACACCGATAAAATTCTTGGCCGCGATCGCGAGATTACTAAGAATGGTCTATCGACGACCGGCCCCGCAACCGCTTGGAAAGGCGTCGGGCAACCGGATTACATCGTATCTAATCCTAACGACTGTCCCGCAGACCAAATTAAAATGATCGGTGGTAGTCAGCGCTGTACATTTAAATACAACGAGATCGCATCGACTCGGCCCAGTGTAAAGCAATTCAATATTCTCAGCGATTATACGTTGCGATTAGACAGCGGGATGAGGTTTTACAATCGCAGTTTGGTTTTGTATCGCGAAACCGAGTGGAATTATGCGCCTTGGTTGTTGAATTTAACCGAAGGCCTAGAATCCGGCATTCCGTCTAACCCCAATGTGCGCAGCCTTAGCTTGCGCACGATGGATCTTGGCAATCGCGATAACAAAGATCCCGAAACGAACTTCTACACTCTGACAGGAATTAAAGCCACCATCGCCGATTCATTAGAATATGATCTATCCGTCAGCTATGGCTACATCGATCAAAAAGCATTCGGATATGGCGGCTACATTAGTGATCGCGTGGCCAAAGATCTAATAGTATCCGGCAAATACGATCCTCTAAAACCACTGGGCACGCGAGGCGACTTGTCCTCGGCACGCATGGATCTGCATGGTTTAGCTCAGCAGAGTCTGGTGTCGACGGATCTAGTATTTAATGGCGAGGCATCGGCGCTGGGATTAGATTCCGTAGGCTATGCCTTCGGTGGATCAGTGATGGCCGATAGTCAACGCTACTATTATGACGATGTCGGCGAAGGCGTTATCGACAATCGCGGCAGTCGCACGGTTCGATCGGTATTTTCAGAGGCCGTTCTGCCAGTAACGAAAAATTGGGAATTTGATTTGGCGGCCCGATATGATCAGTATTCTGATTTTGGATCGACTTTGAATCCGAAACTGTCCACGAAGTTCATGCTATCCAGCAAATCATTGCTCAGAGCCTCTGTCGGAACCGGTTTCAAAGCACCGATTTATTCACGACTGTATGGCAAAACTCAAAAGGGTGCGACGGATTTCTTTGACAGAAAATACTGTGCTGCCCATCCAGGACAGGATTGCGAACGCATCGAAGCTCCGTATGTTCTAAATGCAAATGATAAATTAAAAGAAGAAAAATCGATATTCTACACTCTGGGGGCTGCCAGCGAAGTGAACTCAGACCTAATGATCAGCATGGATTACTGGTACACCAAAGCTAGAAATGTCGCTGTAGAGCCAGACTTGGAACTAGCCACCCAAGCGGAATTGGACGGAGTCAACCTCGCTGACTACGGCATCAACATCACTCGCGATGCTTCGGGCGCAATCAATCAAGTGACCTATCAATATGCGAACTTAGGTTCAACGGAACTGGCTGGGTTAGATTTAAATATCGAATACTATGTAGCTTCATTAAGTCATTGGACTGGCTATAAAGCGTCTTTAAGTAACGAGATGTCGTACATGTTCTTTAATCGCGATGAAAGTTTCCCCGGAACGGCTTCAAAAAATACGATGGGGGAGTGGGGCAGTCCGTATTGGAAAAACAGAATGAGTTTTTCATTTAAGAACGACTTCGATATGTACGAATTCGTCATGCGCAGTATCCCTGGCCAAAATGTTTCCGACAGCCAAACAGATCGCAAGATTTCTGATATGAATGAATTCGATTTAAACTATTCGCACAAATACAGTCCCAAAGTGTCCCTTGGTTTAGGCATCAAGAACCTAACCGACGCGGTTCCACCTGCGGATAAAGGCGGCGGTATTGGCGGCGCGGATCTAGTGAATGAATCGCTATATGACATAAACGGCCGACGATTTTTTGCTGCCTTCAGTTATGGGTTTTAACCTCGCCGGATTTGACCCTATACTGCCATCATGACGGATAATACTGACGACCTGATTGGCTTTGCTGATTTTAAAATTCCCATAATGAAAATCCCAAAGCTAAAATCGCTGCGGGATCCATTCAACGAGCCCATCTATTATCGAATCGTCGACGGCACCACCGATTCCGTCATCGTATTGGTCCACGGTATGGGCGGGGATTCGCGCTATCTGACTCAGTTAGCGTTGCAATTATCGCAAACGACTGGACAGACGATTATAATTCCTGATTTGAAATTCCACGGCGAGATGAATAAAGATCGCGCGGTGAAGCTTCTACCTCATCAGGATGTCATCGCCGAATTGCAGTTCTTATTAGATAACTGGAAACAAAACCATTCGGCGATAAAAAACATCTCGTTAGTCGGGCACTCACTGGGCGGCGCTGTTGTTTTGAAATGGTTGATGAGTCAGCCCGAGGGTGTATTCCAAAAGGTCGGCCTGATTGCACCGTATTTACCGGCACCTTACAACGTAGAATCATCCCGTTTCGGATTTTGGGTGAAACGCACGGACGAAAATTTTTTGTTACGATTTCCCGAACAAGCCAAATGGGGCTCTGAAGTGGAAGAGTATGATAATTCGTACATCAAGTCGTGTGTATTGGAAAACCTTGATTTGAACGAATGCCACAAACGTTGCGCCGACCTGAATCTATTTGTCAGCGATGCGGATTTGATTTTGGATGTAAAAAAATATCAGAATTTCTTTGCGAACACGGAAGAAATTAAATTTCATGTATTACATGGATTTTCACACATTGGCCTGGTGACCAGTCCGCAGAGTGGCCACCAGATTAGCTCGATGTTATTTTCGAAAACTTAAGGACACCAAGATACTGAATTCATCGGCTCAAGAGCTTCTTCATAGAAATAGAAACTCGAAGGCTTTACGCGCGATACAGTGCCTATTTGATTGTTATTCACAGTGAACGCAAATCGACCATCCGTTGCCGTGTGTGTTAGGCGTTTTGATGTCTGAACCAAGTTCGCATCAAACTTAACGTCCACTTGCAGTTCTAGAAACATCGGGCGCATAGATGTGCGAATATTTTTATTCGCACCAGACACAGCCGAACCCGAATCGATTTCTGTTTGATTCCATTTCTTAGGATTCACTATACATTTTGGAACGACGGAATAGCGATGAAAATCTTTGTCTTTAACGAAATCTAAACTGAACAACGACGATTGAAACGCTGACGAATTCTTCAAACCCTGCATGTATTCATCTGCGTTCTTGGCATTATCAAACCCAGTCGTAGCTTCTGTTTCATCACTGACGGTTTGAGGCCTATTTTGCGAACACGCCGTATTCTCTGCATTGATGTTTCTAGGATTTCTTACGCACAAGGCTTGCGTGTATTGAAAATGCTCTGGCAAGTACGACGGTAAATCAAATTTCATATTGATCTTAACACTTTTATTAAAGGCATCAGTGAATGCACTTGATTTTAAGATCGTCAAAAATTCTGGTGTGGCATACGATTGTGCAAAGCCTATGATTTCATTACGTGCATTCAACACCGGACTGCCCGAGTTACCTTGAATGATTTTGCATGTGCTGTAGGAATTAGATGGCTTGATCGCAAGACCCGTGTCCGCCCATTGACTGTAGTATTTCGAGTTTAGCAAACTACCAGTTAATGTTTGGCAGCGGGCATAGTCTAACTGTCCACCGATCGTATGAGAATAGGGAATCGGGTTTACTTTACGAACGGAAACCGTTTGCTGGGACCCTGTTGGCGATGTGGCCAAAGGCAAAAACGCGCGATTTACTGGTTTAATACGGAAGAATGCATAGTCGGCTTTGATCTCAAAACCATTTGCATCACCAATAGCACTTTTGTAAATTAATTCTGTGCACGAACGAATCTCTGACGGGTGTCCCGGAGTTTCAGGAAAACGAATGGCTAACGTTTCATTACATGCCGAACGATTTTCCCACATAGCATCAGTGATACAATGTGAATTCAACGCAACGATATCGTTCGATCCATACAAGAATCCGGTACACTGACCCATCTTGTATGAGCCATATTTAGAAACATAACCATCACGAGCCATCGCGACCATACCGATAGATTCAAAGTCGGCTTTATTGGATTCACATTCGCTGGATGCACATGAAAGGGTCGTGGCGCTGAGTTCTTTGCCCAAAGGACTATTGGCATCATAGGTAGGAAATGGATCTTTATTATCCGTATCGTTGTTTTTAGCGCAGCCTACCGTTAGGCCTAATGAAAGAAATGCGACTGCCAAGAATGTAATAGAAAGAAATTTAAAACCCATGCCCAAACCCCGTTTTTGCCCATTTAAATAGATAGGCTCAGAAACTAGCACAGTCTTTTTGAATTTTCTTGAAAAAGATGAAGAATGAAAGGTTTTCTGTTTCAAAGAAAAATATTTCAATTGAAACACCATCGGAAATCAACCCCTAGATTGCCTAGGGGTTTTAGATAGATAGCAGGGTTACTGACCTAGTACGTACGCAAAAATCAAAGGCGCCACGATTGAAGCGTCTGATTCGATGACAAACTTAGGAGTATCAATAGCTAGTTTACCCCATGTGATTTTCTCATTAGGGATAGCGCCGCTGTATGAACCGTACGAAGTTGTAGAATCGCTGATTTGAGCAAAGTAGCTCCACAAAGGAACTTCTGTGTACTGTAAATCTTGAGCTAACATAGGAACAACACAGATAGGGAAATCGCCCGCGATACCGCCACCAATTTGGAAGAACCCGACTGGATTTTTAGTCGCCGTCGCCATGTACCATTCAGAGAATGACATCATGTATTCGATACCACCCTTAACTAAGTTCGGACTCTTTAGATCGCCTTTAAGCAAGTGACCAGTAAAGATGTTACCAACCGTTGAATCTTCCCAACCAGGAACAACCATCGGAAGATTTTTTTCAGCGGCAGCTAATAACCAAGAATCCTTTGGATCGATTTGGTAATACTGTTTTAATTTTCCAGATAATAAAATTTTGTACATGAATTCATGAGGGAAGAATCGTTGACCTGCTTTTTCAGCAGCTACCCATTCTTCAAGAACTGCCTTTTCGATACGACGAATCGCTTCTTCTTCAGGGATGCACGTGTCAGTCACGCGGTTAAGGTGACGCTCTAATAATGCTTGTTCGTCTTGTGGAGTTAAATCGCGATAATTTGGGATCACTTCGTAATGATCATGAGCTACCAAGTTAAATACGTCTTCTTCAAGGTTCGCACCGGTACAAGAAATCGCGTGGATTTTACCTTGGCGAATCATTTCAGCAACGCTGATACCAAGTTCAGCCGAGCTCATAGCTCCCGCCATAGTTAGTAAAACCTTACCGTTATTGTTGATTAAAGTTTTGTAACCTTGAGCGGCATCTTTCAATGCGCGAGCGTTGAAATGACGATAGTGATGATCAATAAAATTAGTAATTGTAGACATGCGAAACTCCTCGAATTTTCTAGAGGAGATCGGATATCATAGTTTTTTGAGCGATACTACTAGTTTTGTAACGATCCGTCTGCTGGCGGCGTCGGTGTCCCGGCATAGTCTTTCTTGGCCAAAACGGCTTTCGAGAAGAATCCGGTCACGCGTTCGAGCACATGCATGCCGTGTTCTTGAACCATGCCTTCAACAGGGTGTTGGATGTAATTTTTATAGAACGGCTCGTGGAAGTCTTTAGGGAATATATCTAGCGCCCAATCCAAATCGTGATCGTCGCGTTCCTGCAGGGAATCCACGAAGCCCCATAGGCCCGCGGGTTTTAAAACGCGCTGACTTTCATTTAACGTCTGCTTCCGAACACTTTCAGGTAACTCGTGAAATAGATAGCAGGAATAAACTAAATCAAACGTTTCGTTCTTAAACGGCAAATCTTCCGCATGCGCTTGGATAAAGTTAATGCCTTGTAAATCAGCTAGATTTTCCTGAGCCTTTTTCAAATACGATGAACTCATGTCAGAAGCCGTTATTTTCGCTTTAGGAAACGTCAGCTTCATAAAGCGAGTCAAGATACCAGTACCACAACCCACTTCCAGAAAGTGCATGCCTTCGCCGTCATTAGCAATTTGCTTTTTAAGCAAGGGCAAGATCAAACGGCGCATAGCGTGTGATGAGCCCCCAAATAGGATTTCCACTTGATGATCATAGAGTTCGGCTGACTCTGGCGAGAAATAGCCATTCGTTTGGAAATGGTAGTTTCGTTTCGTGTAATCAGGAGCGGCTTCAAAATCATCGTCTTTTTTGTCGTCAAATTCGTGAGCCAGCTTGTTACTTCTTCGTTTTGAAATCTTAACGGCATCAGAAAATACGTTCACTAAAGATTTAAAATGTTGATACGGACTTTCGAAATTTAAAACCGAGTAGGGGTAAACACCCGCGGCCATATTTTCTGCGTCTTTTTTTAGAAGCTCGAAAACTTTAGCGTACGTCTGCGAAACTTTTTCGCGGTCCATGTTTTTATAAGGTTTCTTACTGCGATTAACTGCAAATTCAATCCAAGGAAGAGCCCACTGTTCTGCGGCGTAACTGGCAGAGCGGCCTAACAGGTACAACAAGGCGGCGTTCTTTTTAACTTCGGGTAATTCAGAATCCAGGCGTTGTTTAAGCTGATCGAAAACCATCATAATACCTCCATAAGCGTGCACTCACGAACATTATAATGGATTATAAGGGAAATTTGAAGTCTAAGTCTCTATGGCTGCTGTTGTTAGCTGATTTTTTTGCTTTTTCTTGTCAATTCTCAGTTTTAACCACTGGCGGAAAACTAAAAACAAAATCGTGAAACCTAACGTTAAGATTCCAAGGAAAAATAAAGACATTAACGTGATACCGATCATTGTCTACTCCATCTGCTTTGTTTGTTCAGGTACTTGAAGTTCAGAACTGATAACTTGCCTAACTATCCAAGACGCTGCCGCTAAACCGAAGGCGCCTGTAACGAACGAAGCTGAACCATTAATTAAATTTTTATTATCGCACGTGTTGAATCCGTTTTGCCCTTGAGGACAAACGCATTTAAAACCCTGACCATTGTCGTACGCTAAATCCACCGGCATCGTCGGGTGTTCCGGTGACCATACGCATGTGATACCAAAATCGCCCGAGATTTTTGGAAAACCATAATCCTGGCGCAAGATGCGTCGAACAGCTACACACATGGGGTCAACTTCAGTAGACGCCAAATCCGTAATTTTTA
>CAZCHT010000094.1:0-17413 GCA_964498705.1 uncultured Bdellovibrio sp.
TGCGGGCAGCACAGTTTAGGACCTGGCACCTTTAGAAGTTTAAATCTTGCTGAAATTCCAGTTCTATTTGTCTCGATTTTGAGTTAAGTATACCAGCCATGAGCAAAAAAGAGATTCTGCGATTAATGGCTGGCTTTAGACGGTTCCGCGAAAAATATTTCGCTAACGAACACCCGTTATATCAACGTCTGTCTTCGGGTACGGGGCAAGCTCCCAAAACATTAATTATTGGTTGTAGTGATTCGCGTGTCGATCCTGCGATTATTACCTCGGCATCTCCTGGTGAATTGTTTATCGTTCGAAACGTTGCCAACCTTGTTCCTCCGTATGAAAAAGGCGGGGTGCACGGGGTCAGTGCTGCGATTGAATTTGCTGTTGTTAATTTGAAAGTTGAAAACGTAATCGTTCTTGGTCATCGTCAATGCGGTGGGATCCGTGCATTGATGATGAATGATCAGCAAGTGCAATCCAATAGTTTCGTCGACAACTGGGTAGGCATCGCTAAAGATGCCAAGAAACGCGTCTTTGAAAAATACGGACATGAAAACGAAGAAAATCTATGCCGTCATGGCGAATTAGAATCCATCATTACGTCACTGAATAACTTGAAATCATTTCCGTTTGTCGATGCTGCTATTAAAGAGCGTGATCTGGCATTGATGGGAATTTATTTCGATTTAGAGCAGGGCCAATTGCTTGAGTATGATGATAAGGCCGATACCTTTAAGAATATTGAAGTCTAAATTTAGAATTTGTCGACAACGACACTGATGGCTTGGGACGTATTTGTAAAGCCATCAGCTTGGTCTTGTGCGATTTGCAAACTCGCGGGTCCGTATCGGATCTCAAATCCTACTGATAAATGTCGACGAGTTAAACTAGATGTCACTCGTGAAGGTTCTTCATAAAATCCCAATCTAAATTGAGCGGTTGTTTTTTCGGATTCAATCAGCACGAATTCAATTCCGAATTTTGGAAATAGGTAATCGGGGTCTTTGAGGGATTCTTGGAACAAATTGAAATTACTTTCGTACGCAATGACATCTTTAATTTTTTTTATGTATACAAGATCCATGGCGACGCGAATTTTTTTTGGTTCAATAAAATAAGAAGCGCCCAAGACATGTTTCTGTGGAGAGGTCACATCTAGGAACGTACTTGACGCTGTGGATGTGGCCGCCCATCGTAGCTCGGGCGAGAATGAATAGCCAGTGGACCAGCGTTCGGTTTTGTATAACACACCCAGCTGGATGTAACTGATATTTGATTGCATGTCTCGAGTCACACTATCTGTCTTTTCTATTTGTATCGCTTCCGAGTATTTTGCGTTTAGTCCCACGGCCCAGTGGTCGTCCACAGCGTAAGACGCGTTAGCGCCAACTTCGCGTATTTGTAGCGATCGAAAACGCGTCAGCAAAAGTTCATTTTGAAGCTCAACAAAGTAAGGCATCAAATAACCGAGGCCAAGCGACAGTGGACCTTTCTTATAGTGACCACCGATCAGGGCAAACTGGCTGGACACGGCCTCGCCGGACGCATTGGGATCTATATAATGTTCATCGTTATTTAAACGATTAAAATCGGCAACGAACTGTAATTCCACGTCGCTGATCGCGACACCGGCGGGGTTATAGAAAAAAGCATTGCTGTCATCACTAATGGATGTATAGGCGCCGCCAATGCCAATTGCGCGAGCTGATCCTAACGTGTAGTTACCAAACGCTTCGTATGATTCTGCGTTCACCTTTGAGGAAAAAAATAACACCGTCATCGAGACGATCGTTATAAATTTGAGTGAGATTGATGAAGCCGGCGTAGTCATTGGATTTGTTTAGTATGAAATTAAAAATAAAATTTGGATACTTTTTTATCGCTCTCTAACCGGCCTTTACCCAGCGACTTTGGGTTTTTAATGCGATTTTCAAGATTCTGTTAAAATCGGGGCATATCAATTGCTCTCTTAATTATATAAGAATGTTGGGAAGGTAGAGCCATGACTTTAAAAGGACTTACGACGCTAATCTGTCTAGTTATTATACAGCTGTCATGCGTTTTCGTGGCTCACGCCGACGAGGTTCAAGAGCATCTTGAAGTCTTTAAACCCAGCATGGAGATCTCGACGAATCCTGCTGAACTTGAATATTTGATGGATTTGTCTTTGCGTGTGATGAAAGATAAGCCCCTTTATAACTTTGTAAATCAGGCTTTTAAAACCAAAGCCCAATCGACGGCACCACTGCTGTCTCAAACTAAGATTATCTTTATCTTATCGCAACTTAAAGAGCATTGGAAAGACGTAGAAAACTATCTAGGTGATAATCCAAATAGTACCCATCCTCCACGCGTGAGTAGACCTAAACCTCGCTTTGAAAAGGCTTTGGATGAGGCGTTGTTTACTTCGATTTTACACAAAGTTTTAGATGATGACTTATTAGTAAAAAAACTAATGTCGAATGTTTCTATTGCTCAGCCGTTGCTTATTAAGGATAAAAAATTAGACTATACGTTTACTGAAGAAAAATTCACATCGAATCATCCCCGCTACGAAGATCCTGATGATGAAAATTCAAAGGTCATTCCAGCGGATGATCAACGAAAGCTGATGATTGATTTGGTTAATTCGATGGAAAAAGGTGATCGTCTGTATTTTAATTTTTACGATTTTGATATGGAGGAGCTAGCGGATGCGATCATCGAGGCTCATAAAAGAGGCGTGTTTGTTATCGGTGGAATAGACAAAGGTGTTTTTACTGAGAAAGCGGCAGCGCGAGTTGTTGTTCAGAAAATGATTGATGCTGGGGTCAATATTGAGCTTGTGGACTCAGTTGGTTTAAATCATCAAAAGCTAATTGCAGGTATCAAAAAGCGTGGAAAATCATTTGCCATGTTTGGGTCGGGAAACGCGACTCAATCGTGTAATGGTCCAGAAGGTGATCTAAAAGCAGTTCCAGCCGCAGATCGACCTGATTACTCGAAGCCAAATCCAAATCATATTACACTTGTTGATGGCAAGTACGCAGCTGTGATCGTAGCGTCTGAAATTAAAAAGAATGTTATTTACAAATTGCGAGGACAGGCAGGCTTCCCAATTGGTGGCGCCTACATGCTGAATGGTAAACCCCAAGCTAAAGCTCGGGATAATGAAAAAGTGCTTCTCGTGTTTTCTCCGAATGGCGGTATGGGTGATATTAATCGTGATATCTATTCCTTGTTTTTCAAAGTCGCGAAAGGGCCATTGGCCGGTGCTGTGTTTTCTATGTCGTCTTATGAATTAGGACTAGATGCTAAAGACGCTGTTGTGCGCGAAATTAAACGACGGCGTTTGGAAGGAAAATCGCTGAATGGGCTGTTTCCAATCATCGGTGATGCTCAGTTTGCATTACGTGGATTCAGCATACCGTTAAAATTGTCTGGGTATCGCTTGGTAGAGTTTGATCCCGCTGATCCATTTCATATGCCGGGAGATGAAAAACTAAATGATCCTGAAAAATTTGAACCAGCAGATCCTAGCGACAAAAAAGTAAAATTATTTGTCGAAGACTTACAAGACCCTATCGTAAAAGAGATTCGGGATTTAATGACTCCCGAAGAATGGGCCCAATGGCGTAGTGAAATTCGTATCAGCCCCGATTGGTTCAAAGAACAATCATTTAAATGGGATGGTAAATCATTATCAAACCAAGTTAAGTTGCATTACAAAGGCATGGCGATCCCAGAAATGGGTATTTCTAACGCCGGTTCCAGTATCAATTTCAGTAATGCTGGTGAATCTAATCAAGAGCAAATTATTATTTCCATGAGTCGTAAAGTAACAAAAGCATTTCGAGGGGCCATCAAATACCTTTGGGATACTTGGTCCAGCCCTGAAAAAGCAATTCACGCGGAAGTCTTAAGACGAAATAAGTTTGTGACTCCCGAAAACAAGGCTCTGGCAATGGAAGTATTAAAATATCGCCAAAAGATCGAAGCGAAAGTCATCTGTCAAAAGTTCTATTCAACTAAGGCAAAGTAGCCTAATAAGTAGTCCCTAAATTATGACGCCAGCCATTGCGCTGGCTTTGTTTCGTGAGCTAGGATAGACCCTATTTTCCGGTTATATTTGAGGGGGATCTGTGGGGACTAAGCCGTCGGCATTTAAATTTAATAGCGTTACATTTTGGATATTCGTTTTTCTGGTTCTAGGTTTTGTAATTGGTGCCTATTTCCCAGAATTCTCGAAAGAATTAAAACCCATTCGAACTTTGTTCCTGCACGGTATTAAGTGTATCATTGCTCCGTTAATTTTCTCGTCTATCGTAGTCGGCATAGGTTCTGCCACCAGCATGAAGAGCTTAGGAAAAATCGGTGTTAAATCGATTGTGTGGTTTGAAATCGCGACGACAATTGCTTTGGTTATCGGACTTAGTTTTGTAAATTTCTTTGAGCCCGGCAAAGGAATCAACTTAGTTAAAGCCGTCGATCCTGCGGTAGCAGCTCTTCCCAAAGTTGAAATGAGTTTTGCAGTTTTCATTGAACATCTTTTGCCAAGTAACTTTGTGGAAGCCATTGCCAAAGGCGATGTTTTACAGATCGTTATTTTCTCGATAATTTTTGGATCGGCAACATTGATGGCGGGCGATAAGGGCAAACCGATTTTGGCTTTGTGTGAGAGTTTAAATCAAGTGATGTTTAAATTTACAGACATCATCATGAAAATGGCACCGATCGGTGTCGGCGCTGCGATGGCCGCTGCCATTGGTGAGCATGGCTTGGGAATTTTGATTCCTATGTCTAAACTTGTGGGGACTTTATACTTTGCCTTGATCGTTTTTGTTATGGTGGCGTTAATTCCGGCTTTAAAATGGAGTCGAATTAAACTGGTTCCTTTTTTTCGAGAGCTTCGACCAAACCTGGTGCTAGCATTTGCTACGACGTCCAGTGAATCGGCGTACCCTGATACTTTGAAATCGCTTTCGAAAATGGGTGTGCCTGATCGCGTTTCGAGTTTCGTTCTGCCTTTGGGATATAGTTTTAATTTGGATGGATCGACTTTGTATTTAGCCATGGCATCTGTGTTTGTGGCTCAAGCCGCGAATATTGATTTATCTATTGGGACTCAGATTTCGATGATGTTGCTTTTGATGTTAACGACTAAGGGTGTGGCCGCTGTTCCCCGTGCATCCCTGGTAGTTCTTTCGGGAACCCTCGTGACGTTTGGATTGCCACTCGAAGCGATTCCGTTGATTTTAGGTGTAGATGAATTTATGGATATGGCGCGAACGACAGTGAATCTACTAGGAAATGCCGTTGCAACGGTGGTGGTCAGTCGATGGGAAGATGAGCCGTTATCGAGTGAGTTTCAAAATCCTGTTTAATCCTTTAGTAAACTCAATTGGGCAGCCTAGTTGGGTTTAGTTCGACCCGTAATTCGATAAAGTCGGTCTCTATAGCGATCTAATACAAAAGGCGATTTAACCAATTTATCCATTTTTGAATTTGAAAGATTTTGTTTCTCGGCGGCTCTTAAAATTTGGTAGAGTTCAAGAGTCGAGATATCCGTCTGATGACGTTTCTTTAAAACAAGATCGTCTTGTGGTTTGATCGTGCCTGCCTGTAGCACTTCAAAATAAACTCCGGGCCAATCTTGATTTAAAAATTCATCACGCATGCTAGGATTTCCCGTCACAAAATTTAATCGCGTGCATGGGTAACGTACACCGGTGGCTTTGATGATGACACCGCCGCATTGGTATTCGTCACCTAAAAAAATATCCGATTCATTGAGTGTATCGACACTGAGATTTTCACCGAACGTACCGAGCGGCAGTTTTTTGCCACATAGCTCGCTCCAAAATAAATATCTTTGGCTGTCCATCGCATAGACGACAGCGTCCAAAGTGCCATGTAATGTTGGGCTTTTGAACTCATCACCTTCTATGGAGTCTTTGTTAACTAGAATTTGATTTTGAGGTTCTTTCACCATGGACGTTTCGATGGCGATACCGTTAAGGACATGACTTTTTGGCTTGCCGACATTCACAGAAAGAATTTTCATAAGTGCCCCTCACTCTGGACAAACTCGATGAAAAAGACTATTTCGTATATACCGAGTTTCTACCGATTAATAACTTAGAGTGAATAATGAATCAAGGTCGCAGTCAAGGTCACCATCAAATCAATTCTTCCAAAGATTTAGAAATAAAATCGGCATCGCATTTGGCATTGGTAGAAATCGTGGCGGGCAGTGTAGGGCATGGTTTTAAAGTTCCTTTTACTGGAACTTTACTGTCTTATTACCAGCTCTATATCTGCCTTGGGATGATGATTCGTTATAAGGCCGCCGCAGTTCAAGTATTTAATACCTCTGTTATTGTAGCACTGCTAAAGACGCTCTCGCCACTGGGTAAAAAGATTACTCCGATGATTGCTATCTTCATGCAAGGATTTTTATTGTGGTTAGGGACGGCTATATTAGGTGGCGGAGTAATTGGGATGGTTCTGGGTTCGATCTTGTTCGTTACCTGGAGTATGTTTCAAATCGCTATCGGGTATGTATTAATTTACGGATTCGATTTTTTTAAAATGATCGAGTTTTTTCAAAAGGAAATGAGCGATTACGCCCACTTAAATATCTACTGGGTGTTTGCCACGTACTGGATGTTAAAAGTAGTTTTGGCGGTGGGACTTGTTAGTTACCTTGCGCTTAAAAACAGTGCGGAAAAAGAATGGGCACTTGATGAGAAAAAATTAACATCATGGCGGGCCAAAATTCTATCAACGTCTACTACGAGTCAAGGTACTTCAAGTTTTTCGCGTGCTTGGAAAGATTTAGTGAATCCATTTTTCTTAATCAGCTTTGCTTTGATGGTGCTATTTCATTATTTTCAAGGTACGCCTTCGATGGAAATCGTATGGTTTGTTTGTCGAAGTTTGGCTGTCGCATTTGTATTGTTTTATTTTCTTCGTAGTCCGTGGACCAAGCGCGTTCTGTTTTCGGTATTTGGTAAAAGTAAACGGTATCGTGCTCTTTACAAAAAAATGTATTTAGTTAAGCGACGACTAGAGGAACCTAATCGCACTTCAAATTAAATGTCGAGAATTGATTGTCCCTGATTTTCCACTCTGGCCGAGCGCACCTGATTTTTTTAAGGGCGACTTCGGACGCCTTTTTTTGTTCGGGCGTTAATTGAAGATCGTTCAGACTTTGCGCCATTTTTTCAAACGTCGACTGTGCAATTGGTTGTGTTCCAGAATCATTTTTCAGAGCCTTTTGCAGGGTTTGTTTTACCGCTTCAAATTCTTTTTGAGCTGCTTCGGCACGTTCGACAGCGCGCACACGAGGGGCGGCCTGGTCGTAAGCATCCATCCATTTTTCTAATTTAGAAATTTCTTCTGGAGGCATACCACGAGCGCGCGCAGTTCTCAGGGCAACATCGCGAGCCGAGTTGGATCTCGTTACTTTTCCTTCAGCATCATAAGCCATCCGGCCTTTGTAAGCGAGTTCCGCTTGCTCTCTGCCGGCTGCTGTGGGGCTACCTTTTGGTGCGCTAACTGCGGCATGGTATTCACTGGATTGATGCGCATAGAATACGCGTGGATTAAATCGAGCATCGTCTGTTCTGCCTGTTTGCGAGACATACATTGCATTACGGTCTGGGACTTTCGCGTCTCTTAAAAGTATATAATCTTCTTTGACCCCTTGTTTTAAGCCCTCAACGTGCGTGCTTTCTCCAATGCGTCGATCTAAAAGGATATCGGCACCTTCGGAATCTGCCGTTCGTCTAAAGGCTTGGCCCTCGTATGAACTAGCGTCCAACGCTTTATCTACAGGTTTTCGGATGACTTCGTTAATCGGTTTGAATTCAACGGCGACTACATTAGTAGGCGCTGTTACGACCGGGGGTTTTACGTGTTCAATTTCATCAATGGCAACCGAAGTGTATCGAATAACTGGTTTGCCATTTTGAACGCCATCTTGAAAACGAACTTGTACTTCTTGTGTACCATGAACACCTTTGTAAGGAGCCCCTTGTACCACGGCTTCGACATCTTTAACACCATCGAGTGTGCGGACTTGGACTTTGACTTCGCGATTGAGAGCGATGTCGGAACGAGGCACTCCATGAGGGTTTACGTATCCAGATTGTTCACTAGCTGAGATACGAGCGGCGCGATTGGCATTCGCGCGTTCAGTGATTCCTCGATCAAAATTTTGCAATCGTTGAGCTTCAGCCACATCCATAGTTTCAGATGTGCGTACGGTTATCGAAGATTCTGTACCATCCGGTTTTGTGTATTTCACCGTCGAAAGGTTTTCTCCATCAGAACCCAGTTGTCGAATAGTTTCTCTACCTTGTACCGTTTGGCCTTGGGCATCTTTAACGACCACCTCTCGATTTGGGTTTGTTGCTTCCACCGGTGATTTTCTGATTTTGAGTTGGCCAAGTGGTCGAACTTTTGGATCGGCATAGCTAGCGTAAGCAGGGGCCCTGGCCATCACGGCGTTTAAAGCCTCGCGCTCGCTCGCGGAAAGAGGTAATTTGTCCAATGCTTTTACGCCGCCTTTGGCATTGATTTCTTCAACGAACTTCGCGGCATTGGCAAACTCATTTGGCGAGACATAGCCGCTGGCAGGATTAAAGCTCATCGTTTGACGTAATTGTTTTACGTCGACCTTGGAATCGGCTCCCAGTGCCTTTTGTACTGCATTGGTCATTGTTTTTGAATCAGCAACAGGTGAGTAGGCAATCGCAGCGCGGCGATTGGCATCGGTGATACCTAGATCGGTACCGATACGTTCGCGCATACGCTCGGGTTTGGTGACCGAGTTCCCATTTAGTTTTTCCACACGACTTGTGTTTACTACGGTTTTCATCTGTGCTTGATTAAGAGCTTCGATGTCGTTGGCAGCGGTTGGATTCAGCGATCTTGGTTCTGGACGTACAGTTGTTGACGGCGACAGAACTGTTGGCGTTTGAACGGACGGAGTGGGGACATCGTCCACTTTTGCAACGGCCGATTCAACTCTGGTTGCAACTGATTCCGTTTTTGGTTTGATCATCGTTAACAGCTGATCTTCAGGCATCGACCTGTACTGGCCAGGGTGACCCGGGACTTCCACTTTGTGGTAGATGATCCCGTCTTGAACAACAGATTGGGTGATATGTACATCGAGAGATTTCTCACCGTTAACAAGCGTGTAGTGATCAGTGTGGTTCAATCTACTGTTAGGTACTGGTGCGCGAAGAGAAACATTGGATCCCATTTCGGTACCTGTAATTCCATTTTCCATCAGCAACCGTGTTTGCTTGCTATCGATAGAACTTGGACGACCTTCGCCGGCTTTAATTTTGTCACGCACTTTAGCAGAGCCTATATCGCCATACGCCGTATCAGCGTGAGCGTTATGTGCCGCCATAATCCATTTTTTCTCGGCCTCGTTAAGATCTCGGCCCATTAACTTGCTTGCGATTTTCAATCGGGCCTCGCCGCCATCATAGGCGTCGTTTAACTTTCCGACAACAGCACGTACTTTCTCAGGAGGTGAACCTCGTGAAATATTTTGAATGGCAGATTGAGCTAAATGTTTGTTGATATTTGCTGAGCCGAATGAAGACCTAGATGTTTCACTGAGACGGGGTTTTAAGCCCTCGAGTTCTTTTTGGCCGATCCATTTTTTGGTGACTTTACCGTCTGTTGATTTTGTAGCGATTTGATAAAGTGTGCCGGTAGCGCTTTCTTGAGTTTGCAAAACCATCGCCGACTGTTTTTTATTGTCGGCAGACTGAATAGAGATGTAGTCGCCATCGCTGACTAATTTAGATGGAGTAGCTTTTTCTGCACCGGTTGTTGGAGAGATCGACTCGATCGGACCTGTTCCCTTGGTTGCATTTTCACCGGTAGTCGTTGCTTTAGCGACGGCTTTTTCTGCTTTTTCAGCAACTGTTGATGCGACGGCAACTTTCTCGACATCTTCGACTGCTTTAGCAGTATTGGTAGTAGTCGTTCCTGCGTTGGTCGTTTTCGGATTTTGTATTGTTGGAGATTGGACGACGCGAGTAACTCCCGAAGCTTGTTCGGCTTCTGCGAGTTGTCTTGCTTTAGACATATTCTTTAAACCCACCACTAAGCTAGCGCCACCGGCCGCGCCCAGGACGATATCAAGTACGCAGCCATCATATTCTTTTTTAAAATTCATTTGTCCAGCGGTTGGAATCCCGCAGGCTTGCGGACCGGCCGCTTTTTCTGCGGGTTTAAAATACCCGGTGGACTTGCTGCCGCAGTGACCAGATGCTTCGTTTACCGAGTGGACGGCAACAGTTCCGTCAACGGCTTGACCAAGTAACAAGGCGGCTTTTCCGACCGAAGCGGCGCGGCTACCCACTGCGGCTGCGCCCATGGCGACGCGTCCACCTGCTGTTAAACCGGTGACAACTAAACTACCACCCATTGTGATAACGGCACCGACCGCGCCAATTCCCGATGACCATAAAGTCTTTGATGTTTTCCTTTGTGCTTCGCGCATGTCGTCGAGGCAGTTATTGTAAGATACGAACTGCGTGACAGCCGCGCGATTTTGATTTGATTCTTTTGAGGCCCCTTTTTTTAAAAAATACTGATCCGCTAAAGGTTTTGTGCGCTCTAGAACATCATTAACTTTATCAGAGTCGCAATTGTTTCTGAGTAAACATTGTGATGCCGTTGTGAGTTCTTTTAATTGCGTCGATACATTTCTACTGTTGTCTGTCACTTGAGTCTTAAGTGCTTTAGTGACTAGATTTACGTCCTCAAATCCGCGTTTACCAATCTGATCTAAAAATTTGTCTTCTTGTGCCCAAGGGTAATTCGCATAAAAAACTTGGAGTCTGAATGCAGTTTGCCCCATTTCTTTTTTGGCATCTTGGCATGTCTTGCCCGATTTCTGACGGGGAGAGCAGTCTTCCCATATTTTTTTTGCGGTTTTAAATCGGCCTTCGATACTTTTTATATCTTGAGATTTGTAGTCACCGATGAAACTTTGAGCCAGTGTTTGGGCCATGTCTGATTTTTTGCAATTCGCTTTAAGCTCTTGGCACTTGCTAACAAATCCGACGAGTTCTGGAGCCTCTTTTTTGCAATCGATACCAGCCAGAGGCTCGTTGCCCAGTACTGCGTCAGCAAATACTTGGTAGTCTAGTAAGTTATCGGCGTTATCATCAAATCGTTTTTGAATATAAGCATAGCGACTTAACGTTTCTAGTTTTGAGGAATTAGAGCCGCCTTCTTTCCAGCACTGTGAAATTTGCGGTGTTACATACGGAGTAAATCTTGGGTCGGCCATTAGTTCTGGCATAACAGCCTCTGGCTTTATTCCTTGCATTAGATGACCTTTGCAAACAGAGTCTGGGCTTTTTAATAAATTAAAGAAGCGATCTTCTTTGAGTTCTTTAAGACCTTCTTCTACATTTTTGAAATTGCAATTCGCGGGAGCTGACGGGCAATATGGTCCCGCTGCGAACACGCTGCTAGAGAGCAAGACTAAAAAAGAGATTAGGCGATAGAAAAAAATCACTTTGTTTTAGCTCCCGATGCAGCAGCAGCTGCCGGTTTTATAGCGGCTTTGCTCGTTGGAGTCGTTGCTGCATTTAGCAATGCTACCGCGGCTTGCCCAGAGCAGGGATGTACAAATTCAGTGCAACCTGGGGCAATGACGGTCGATTTGTTGCTTGTTTTGTTTAAGTTCGGGTCCGGCTTTTTCGTTTCTGAAAAGGCAAAGTTTGAAAACGTTAAAAGCAGCGTAACGGAGATAATAATAAAATTTTTCAATCAATTCCTCCAAAAACGGCAGCTTCATCGGTTAGAGTTGTGTAAATACCATAGACTCGGTTAACAGTTGTTCTTAAATCAAGGTCAGTCGGTTTTGTTGTCTGCGTGTTGGTTTCGGTAACCGCGCCATCGTTGTCGTAACTATAGTTAATTTTTCCTGAGCCTTTCAGCTCAAGCGTTTTTAATTTTTCAGTGATGTCGACATAGGAAATGGCCAGGTCATTTGATGTCGAATCATAGCTAGCGATCACGCGTGTTGTGCGACCACGTTCATCGTATTCAAGTTTTAGTTTCACTTTGTCTGAGTTCACTTGAGTGACTTGCTTCTTGTCGTTTAAGACATAGATAGTTTTTTCAGAACCGGTCCTTTTAAGAGTTAAATTTCCATTTTTATCGTAGTCAAATACTTGGGCTAGGCCAAAACTGTCACTAATTTTTTTAGGTTTCCCGAAATCGTTGTATTCGATTTGTTTCCATGTAGTACCCACAGATTTTTTTATGTTTTTTAATTTGTTTTGTTTATCAAAAACGATTTCGGTCGTTTTCTTGTCGAAATGTTTCTTTTTGCAAATGCGGTGGACTGTTGAAGTCACCGTCGTGCCATCACTGACTTTTTTAGATTCATAGCCATAATTTTCAATGCAGCCGTCACGATCAGTTAAACTGGAAATCCAATCGTGACGCGTATCGTATCCTAATTTTAAAAATGTTTTGTCCGGCCATTTTGCCAGAGTCATATTGCCGAATTTATCGTACTGATAAGAGAATTGATTTCCCCAGGCATTGGTAACGTCAGTAAGATTTTGTCCTTGATAGGTGTATTTGGCAATGTTCCCGGTTCCTGAATTGATTTCAGTAATTTTTCCGTCTTCGTCAAACACGAATGAGAAATTACCAGCGATCGTTTCGATGCGATCTAATTTATTCTCTTGATACTTAAGCTTGGCCTTCTCATCCCGCAGCCAGAAAGCATCGAGAGTGCCATTTTTATTAAACTGCAATTGAGTGATGCCTTTGACTTTTAAAATGTAGAAATCGTCGGTGAATGTTATGATTTGGTCACCTGATTTCCATTCGGTGCCTTCAGGTTGATAGACGATGCTTTCGCCACTGCCACAGTTTTGAACTTCGATAGTCTTACTGGGGTCGGCCGAACGAGTGAGTTTAGTTTCTAGCGGCGAGCACCAGCCTTGTCCAAAATAGCCGACACGATTGACTCGACTATTGTAGCTACGTTGCATTTGCCAAAAAAAATTCTTCGAAGATAAATCGGCATCAATCCATGAATAGAAAAAATTACCGTTTTTCAAATCCACGTCCGCACGCAAGTTCAAACTTAGCAGTGATAGAAATACAAAAAAGATGTGAATAATCATCAGGATAATGATCGGCAATCTAGATAGCTAACTTTATTTTTAGAACGAAATAATCGGCGTATTGCGTGTCTCGTTTTGAGAAACACTTCGATAGTCGGGAAAAGCGATTAGACTATCGTTTGGGATAACTATAGACATCGATTTACTCGAGGTGAGATACTATCTGCATGAAGGTAAAACCCTACCACATTCTTGTAAAACATGAATACGAAGCTAAAGACATCTTGCGAATGCTAGATTCCGGAAAGTCATTCGAAGACCTAGCTAAAAAATTCTCTACCTGCGGCAGCAGCCAAAACGGCGGTTTCTTGGGAGAGATAGATTCAAAACGCTTAGACCCAGATTTTATGGACGCTTTCGATTTACTAAAACCGGGCCAAATCTCAAAGCCAACACGAACATCATTCGGTTGGCACATCATCAAAAAGTAAAAAAGGTGCCAGGTCCTATTTCTGGGTGCGACGCGCCCAGAAATAGGACCTGGCACCTTTTTTTTATTCGATCTCGATATCGCCGCTGGTTGTGTTGATTTCCACGCTCAGCTTTGATGGGTTTTTCTCAGCGTCTGCGGCATGAGAATTCTTGATGTCGCCGGAAACGGTATTGAGCTTGAATTCAAACTTTGTGGTTTTTGGGAGTTTAAGCTTTACATCGCCAGAGATTGAATTCAGATGGGTTTGTGCTGAGTCTTTATTTTCAATTTCCAATTCGCCACTGACGGACTTGCCTTTGACCGATTTGATTTTAGAATCGTGAACTTTGGTGTCGCCGGAAACGGTTTCGATGTTTAGATTTGGTAGATCTAATTTATTCAAAGTGATTTCACCCGAAACTGTTTTTAAATCGGCCAAGTTTAACTTTAAGTTTTCAATCGATAAATCACCGCTGACCGACATGATTTCTAGATCTTTTACGAAAGATACTGGGACTTCTAAACGAATTTCTAGGTTTTTAACCGCATTTTCTGGTTCGGATAAAATGATTTCGTCAGCCGACTCTGTAACTTCAAGCAGGCGAGGGCTCTTGTCTTTATTTAACTTTCCCGTCGCAATCACGGTGATCTTTTTATCATTTGTGCTTTTCAGCGCGACGTCGCCGCCGAACGATTTGATGATCAAACGTTTGGCCGGTGCGGTAAGTTCCCAGTGGTCCTGTACAGATGCACGCTGGTTATCATCGGAAATCGATACGCCCATTCCGGTCATGTGAATTTGGATGTCGAACTTTTTTTCTATTTTCGATAGCAACTCTGGGTCGGCATCGTAGGCTTTTTTGGCCGAGAACGCCGCCATGGCTAAAGACGTGATAGTTGTGAAAACGATAGCAATAAAAAATCGTGTAAATAAATTATATGATCTCATGGTAAACTCCTATTTTTCCATTACGAATTTTAAATTCCATTGCAAATAGCTGATCAAAGCTAGAACAACGTGTTTTGATATAAAGAACATAATCATCATGCCAATTAAGCACAGTCCTATTAAACCGATTGTGCTGCTTACACCTGCAAGGCCCATCCAGAAACTCGACGAAATCGATACCATCGACGGGATATTCCACAAAATTGCAAGTCCCACAGATCCCAGTGCGATGGCCACTGACCAACCGGCCACTATCATCGAAAAAATAAAAATTCCCGGGATGAATAGAACGATAAAGTTAAATGGCGCTAAGATTAATAGTCTTAAGATAATGTTAATAGCCAAGCCCCAGCGAAAATCATTATCGGCATTTTTAATTTCCGCGATCATGTTTTCCGTTTTGTAGGCTTTAGCGATGGTGATCGGCGAGCCTAATGAATCCGCGATTTCAGTTTCTGCTTTTCCTTTGGCTTGACCATGATTAAAGTGCTCTTCATAGTCTTGTAGAATTTCAGAGACATTTCTGATTTGATTTGTCTCGAGTTCCGTTTTCAATGTTTTTAAAAATTCATGTTTTGTCATAGTCTTTTTTAGCCTTTTCCCGTTAACCCTTGCCTATTAGTTTTTCTATTTGCTTATTAAATTCCGACCACTGTTTCAGCAGATCCTTCTGCGAGTCTTTGCCTAACTTCGTGATGCGATAGTATTTCCTAGGCGGTCCTTCTGACGATTCTTGCAAGTACGTCTCAAAATATTTTTCATCCGTTAGTCGTCTTAGAATCGGGTAGAGTGTTCCCTCCGATATTTCTAAGATCTTCGAGATCTCTTCAACTAGCTCGTACCCGTAATAATCCTTGCGGCTCATCATCGTCAGTACGCAGAGTTCAAGAACCCCTTTTTTAAATTGTGCGTTCATGTTGTCCTCGTTCTTGGCTACTATAGTATGCTAGGTACTGTGTAATGTAAAGTACTGTGTATTAAATATATGTGACCGCAGTTCGCAGGGACTACTGTGTATCGCTAAGTACTGGGAAATTAGCTACTTAAGAAGACTATGGCCTTTGGAAGCGGTCCGGCAAATGGTTCAAAAGAGCGGTCCGTTGACGGCATAGGGATTACTATTTACGGTGGCCGCATGAAAACAATTCTAATTTTATTGATGATGATGGCGGGCATTGTGGCTTTTTCTGCAGCGATCGACTTAACAACAATTGCCGAACAATCCAACTGGATAAAAACAGGCCGTGCGGACGAAACAGAAAGACTGTGCAAAGGCTTTGCAAAGAAATTCCCTAAGCGAGTGCAATGTCAGTCCTATGGTAAAACGCCGGAAGGCCGCACGATGTGGTATATGCATATCCACGATGAGAAAGTAATTGCGAATGCACCGACCGTGTGGTTGCAAGCCGGTATTCACGCCGGCGAAATCGACGGTAAAGACGCCGTGTTTTTGATGATGAGAAATGTTTTAGAGAAAAAACTAACCCCAGATCCATTCAAGGGACTAAAAGTTGTTTTCATTCCGATAGTCAATTTAGATGGCCACGAGAGATTTGGAAAATGGAATCGCCCAAATCAAATAGGGCCTGAAGAAATGGGTTGGCGAGTGACGGCGCAAAACTACAATATGAATCGCGACTTCGTAAAATCAGAAGCTAGTGAAATGCGTGATTTGAATAAATTGTGGAATCAACAAGACCCCATTGTTAGTTTAGATCTGCATGTAACAGATGGCGCCCATTTTCAACCCGAAGTCGGCATCATCACAACGCCTACTGATCATCAGGGTTCGGGTCCGATGCACAAAGCAGGAAAAGAGTACGAAACTCAATTGATGGAGAAAATGAAAGCGCGCGGTCGTTTAGCGTTGCCGTTTTACCCTAGTTTTGAAAAAGAAGATAAGCCAACCTCAGGATTTTCTCGAGGCGTAGCTCCGCCAAGATTTGCTAATGGCTATTGGTTCGTACGCAATCGTATCGGTGTGTTGGTAGAGTCACATTCTTGGAAAGACTACGCGACGCGGGTTAAAGTTCACTACGATACAGTTATCTCGACACTCGAGATCGTTCAGCAAAAAGGCGCTGAGTGGACGAAGCAAGCTCATGAGCTAGATAAAGTCAGTATTGCCGGTAAGAAAATCGACGTATCGTTCAAGCACACGCCAAAATCAACGATGATTGATTTTGGCGGTTACAAATACACGATTACTAAATCAAAAATTTCTGGGGCCGATGTTATTCGCTACGAACCTGACAAGCCGGAAACATGGAAAGTCCCTTTCTATGAAGAGGTCCAACCCACGGTGAGCGTGACCGCCGCCGAGCATGGCTACTTTATTCCAGCTTCAGAGCTGGACGCGATTAAAACCAAATTCGACGTCCACGGTGTAAAATATCAAGAATGGAAAAAACCGCTACCTGAAAAAGTAAAAGTGTTCCGCGCGACAAAAGCACAACAAGCTGCGAGTTCATTTGAAGGCCGCCAAACATTAACAGTAGACGGAGAGTGGAAAGAAGAAAAACTGGAGCTACCTAAAAACCTATTCTTTGTTCCGATCGATCAAAGGAACGCTATGATGGTGGTTCACTTACTTGAGCCTCTCGCACCCGATTCATTACTATACTGGGGATTCTTCAATCGCTTCTTTGAGCAGAAAGAATATATGGAAGACTACGTCGCTGAAGACGTCGCTAAAAAAATGCTAGAGAGCGACAAACAAATCGCCGCCGATTTCCAAGAAAAATTGAAAGATGAAGCCTTCGCCAAAGATGCGACCAAACGCTTTCGCTACTTCTACCAAAAACACTCATCATGGGACGACCACTACAACCGCTATCCCATCTTCAAACGGTAAACGGTAATGGTGCCAGCCTACTTTTCCGGACGCGTAGC
>CAZCHT010000095.1:0-17131 GCA_964498705.1 uncultured Bdellovibrio sp.
TAGGAGATCCGTTGGCTCGCCCCCAGAAATATTCAACCAAATCAGGTTTGATTTTGAGTTTTGTGCTAGCAGACGGTATTCGTCGAGACTCATTTCATTTTCAGGTTTATTTTTCCAAATATGACAGTGAATACACTTTGAACCACAGGATTTATTGACGACTAAAAAATATTTAAATGGTAGCCTCGAATCCTTGAAATTTCGATACAGTATTTCCAGGGCTAATTTGGTCCAAGTAGCAGGAGACATTAGGGAACGGCCGCAAATTCAGGTTTCTGCGCTTGGGCCATTGAGTAGGCATAATCTTGGTAGAGATCTGCAACTTCTTTAAACGGATCCAAAGAAGAGTGAATTTCCATTAAATTATTTTTCATCGCAAAAATAGAATTCATTATCTCTTCAGTGGGCGGCAACGTAGTCAATAAAGCCATGCAGAAATCTTCACGAACGTCCGCAACAAACAGCACGCTAATTAATTGCAAGATCAGCGTCTTACCTTTGTAAGGATAAGACGCAATTCCGCTTTTTCCTTCAAGTGCTAATCGAATGCTATCAAAGATCTTATCACGATGAATAGCGGCCTCGCCCGACATCAATTGCAGCGCCTGCCAAACTGCTTTGAAAAACTCAGAGGCTTGCATTCCGTGGTTTTCGCACTCTCGTCGTACGCCATCCGTAACTAAGCATGACTCTAAACCGCCAGCAAATTTATCCATGAAATACATTTGAATCCACTCATCGCGGGTGTATGTCGAAGTCTCGACTACTACGTCAAACAATCCTTGATAGGCCGGATCGTGAAGTACCGAATACTGTTCGCGCTCGTCTTGGCGGATGGCAGGCAAATACGGATATTTCACAGCCACCGTTTTGATGCCATACTTTTCAATATACTTAGGATTAGCGGCCGGTGAGCGACCCAACATTAACCATACAAACCGTTCTGTCAGCCAACCATCAGCTGCAGCGAGGGCATTGAATTCTGAATAGAACGATTCCAAAGTCGATTCCGGTAGACCAAGAATTAATTCAAGTCGTATACGGTAACCAGTATCTTTAATCTTCGCAATAAAATCGAGCTGCTTTTGAGTTTGAAACGTAGAACGATTAACTGCTTTCGCGCTGGCTGCATCGGACGCGCTGACTGAAAAATGATAATCGAAATCGTACTGAATTTTAGACTCAATCAGCATTTTGTCGATCATGTTAGCCGTGCCGATATCATGTTTTGTTTTTCCGTCAAAAGCGATTTCGACATTCCAGCCTCTGTTTGCCTTGTCGATCAAGCGTTTTACGATATCGATATCGCGATCTTTTAAAATACCGAAATTAGCATCACAGAACTCGATGTACTCTATATTCAAATTTTCCATCTGCGCCAGTTCGGTATCGATAATGTCTGAGCCTTTTCTTAATATTTTTGTTCCTGTGCCACCGCCCCAATCACAATACGAGCAGGCATACGGACAACCTCGAGTCGTTTCCCAAACCGTGGTTAAACGTTTTCCATTGGCTTCAGCAATGCGTTTTAAAATTTGTAATTCTACTTCGCTGCTTTTAAACATTGAAGATGGCCATTGGAATTTTGTACGATCAACTTTGGTGGTCGCTTTGATAGCGTCGGTACGATCGGCATTTGGATAAATACAAAGTGGAATTTGGTCAGGATTTAAATTACCTTCGTAAACTTGGTCCAGTAAAATTCGCAAAAACTCTTCACCATTCCCATCATTACCGGCGACAAGATCCACCCACCAGTTCTTTTGCCACCAATCAGCTGACTTTTCATAAACGACTTCGGGTCCACCGTAGACTATCAAGGTATTAGGAAGAATAGTTTTAACAGCTTTGCCGATTTCAAGATTGGCTTGGTAATTCCAAAGGTAACTACTGAATGCAACAATATCAGGACTTTCCGCAACGATACGAGTAACCAAATCATCAAAACTGTAGCCATCGACGTTACCAATAGGCAACGGCCAATTCCACTTGTCGCCGTATTTTCCGAACTCAGAGTAATATGCTTTAAAAATGAGATACAAATATGGCAGCGGATAGCTCATATTGTTGGTTTCAGGATTGACGATAAAAATCGTTTTTTGCATGCTGTAAAAAGGTTACTGTGCAGGCTCCTATAAATCTATTAAAAAATTCAGCTTGCCCAATCTTGAGATGGAGCCCTTATGAGAATAAATATTGCGTTCGGTTTATTCTGTGTTGCGTATTTGGTTTTGGGCAGTGCCATTAGATTTTATGAAGTGCTATCACCAATGGTTTCAAGTCATCTGCATGAAGGTACACTGTGTCTTATTAATATTGTGGGTCTAGTTTTCGTAGCTTTCGAGATTGGTAAAACCCGCTCTCGCCAAAACAGTAAATTACCGATGGCCATTCTGATCCTTGTGTACGCTGTGAATTTTCTTTTATTTGATGGGAGCGTCTCGAATGTCTTGGGTGAGCTGAGTACTCCTATCACAATTTTCAACTACTGGATTTCAGCGGGACTTATTTTGGCCGTGGGCTATAGTGTATCGGCTCAGTTGTTATTATTGCTGAACTGTTTATTTTCGGTGTACACGGTGGCTGGACAAATCGGTTTTTTTCCAGACATCACATTGGTATCCATTTTATTCGGTGTTTCAGTTTTATTATTTTCATTCCGCTTAGCGCGTTTGTTTGAGTCATCGATCGCAGATCTTTTTACCCCAAAGAATTTCATAGTTTGGCTGAACTTTGCGATTGGTCTGATTTATTTTTTTCCGGGAGTAGGCAAAGTTGTCATATCACCAACGGGTATTGAGTGGATGATGGAAAACAGGCTGACCAGCTTAATATCAACTGCGTGCAATTTTAATTGGGATAGCGCCTGCCACACGTTAACCAACTATCAATTTCTAAATACAATCAGTCCCATTACTAACTTTGCAGTATTGGTTATGGAGTTTGCTAGCCTATACTTCTTGCCAGGAGTCACACAGGCGGTGATTTGCCTATCGCGAATTCTGTTTCACCTTGTTGAAGTGTATTTAAATGGCGATGTGTTCTGGGGAATGATTTTCATCAATGCTGTTCTTGTGGTGCTCAATTTAAAATGGATCAAGAACCCAGCGACAAACTGGGATTTAAAAAAATTACTTCCGCATGCGGTTATTCTAGCATTCATTGCCGTCATCAATTTCTCGACTCCACTATACTGGTTCGATGTTCCTGTTAATAACAAATATGTGGTTTCCGTCACTGACGATAAGGAAAAATCCTGGATACTGAGTCCCAGTTTTTTTGGAGGCTACAGTTCCTATTTCCTGTACGACGTATTGATTGATTTTCATCCGGCCGGTGCTCCAGTCCTGACTTATGGTGTAGGGGAGACCGGCAGTTACGAAACGTTTCATTCGCTGCTACAAATTAAATCCGTTGAAGATTTAAAAAAATGGAACGAAGATGCGGCCGAGAAAGCAGATCCAAAACCTAACGTACAAGAGTTTGTCGTAAATCTTATTTCAAAGCGGATTGCTAAATCATGTGGCCATGCGTTTCAGACCACACCTAAAATCCCCAGACTATTTCCGCACTATTTACCAAGGCATTACGCGCAAAATGAAGCCCGCATTAATTCTGAAGAAGAATGCGCAACGTTAAATATCAGGAAATTCCAAATCGATTTTCAAGAGAGTATTTTTCTGGACGGAAAAATAATTAAAACGCGAGAGCATACTCTTTACACAAAACAACTATAGATATTAAGCCTTAATCGGCAATCGGATGATAAACTGCGGATTCGGGCAGTCTTTATTGTAGATAAGTTTACCACCGTGTTCTTCAACGATGGCGGCAGAAATACTTAGTCCCAAACCGGTGCCTTTGCCTATGGGTTTAGTGGTGAAGAACGGCACTAGCATTTTCTTTTGAATGTCTTCAGGGATCCCTGTTCCAGAATCAGTAACTGAAATTAAAACATCGTTACCATCTTCTTCAATTTTCAATTCCACCCAATTGTTTTCTTCATTAAATTCAGCAGCATCTGCAGCGTTGTTGATTAAATTAATAACCACTTGGGATAGAGGAATTTCTTTGCCATAGATGCGAGTAATGTTTGAATTGTTGGTAAACTTAAAAGCGACGCCACGTTTATCTAGTTTCATTCGTGTTAGTTCACCGATATCCGTAAAGAATCTCTCTATATCGAAAAAATCAAAAGGATCGTTGGAGCCATCACGTGCATAGGAGCGTAGATTTTTGATAATTTTTGAAATGCGATCACACATTTCATGAATCTTTGTAAAGTGAACTTCAAATTCCGGTGCAATTTTACCTTTGGTAACAAAGCTACGTAAAATAGATGATTTACCGATGATAACTGACAGTGGGTTGTTAATTTCGTGCGACATTCCAGCTGAAAATTCGCCGAGCGCAGCCAATCGCGACGAGTTAATCATCGTGGCCCGCTGTTTATCAAGTTCGACCGTGCGTTCCCGAATAATTTCTTCTAGTGCGACATTATGTTTATGTAAACGACGATCGCGATCTTCAATTTGATTCATCGTTTTGTTGAACTCAGCGGCAAGAATACCGATTTCACCCGCGGCATTTTCAGGAACACGAATTGTATAATTTGAATTGTGCGCTGACTGTGTACCTTCTATCAAATTCCTCAAAGGGCGATGCACGAATAGAGTCAGGAAATGATTGGAAACAAGACTGATCACAAAAGCAAAAACCAAGCTAAACAAGATCGACTTTAAATATGTCAGATTGTTTTGCTCAACTCGTTCCGCATTTGAAAACAACATTTCAATGTAGCCAATGTGCTGGTGTTCTTCGTGAAAAATTTTTTCTTTTCTCAATAGTGTATATGGTTTTCTGAGTAGCGTTTCGAGTTTTTGATTGTCTTTTGTTTTTTCGATGATTAGCCCACCATTTTCATCAGTGACCTTGATTGCTACGACACCCGATCGAGTTTGTAGCCAGGTATTGGTGACTTCAAAGATAGCATTGTAGTCCAAATTCCATAGAGGAATTTGATAGTAGCGGCTAACATTGCTTAATATTTCATCAGCTTGGATTTTAAATTGCTCTTCACTTTGGGAACGCAGGATGACGAAAAACGCAGAATTTAATATAAACGTCGATACACAGACGACTATAAATAAATAGACAGAAATTCTTTGCGTTAAACTCAAGTTTTTCACTCAGCTCGTTTCGGAATTTCTGTCCCTACTTACGAGCTTCCGCTAGGAAACTTTAATTAGGATACAACTCCAAAAGTTTGCGCTTCAATATCTTGCCAGAATCCCCTTTAGGCAGGTCAGGAACGAACAGGAAGTACTTGGGAATCTTAAACTTGGCTAAATTTTTAGCACAGTAATCATTAATTTTATCTTCCGTTAAATCGCTGCTGGCCGATTCTTTAACGATAAAGGCTTTGCCAACCTCACCCCATTTAGAATCTGGCACACCAATCACGGCCACTTCTCGGACACCAGGCAAGTGTCGCATAACTTGTTCCAGTTCGGTAGGATAAACATTTTCACCCCCCGATTTATACATGTCTTTTTTGCGACCCACGACGTAAAAGTAACCCTCGCTATCTTTTTTAACTAAATCGCCAGTGTGTAACCAGCCATCTTTTATTGTTTCCTTGGTGGCTTTGTCATTTTTCCAGTAGCCCGTCATACACATGGGGCCTTTTAGGACAAGTTCGCCAATTTGTTCCGAACCTAATTCCTTACCGTCGTCGTCGACGATTTTAGCTTCGGAATAAAAGTTAGCAAAACCGATAGAGCCAATTTTTCTAATAGCATCTTCTTCATTCAATGAAAATACGTTCGGACCAAATTCGGTTAAGCCGTACCCTTGTCTAATAGCGATGCCCTTGTCATTCCATTTGTGAATTAAATCGACAGGCATAGGTTCGCCGCCAACGATGGCATAGCGAAGCGTCTTTAGATTCACATTCTTGAAAACCTCTGATCTCGACATCATGTCCATAGTTGTAGGAACACCGAATAGAAGCGTTGCTTTATGGGATTCGGAAAGTTTTAATATCTGATCGCCGTCGAATTTTTTTATGAAAATGAGCTTAGCGCCACGATGTAAAAACGGCGTAGTTAAAACGTTCAATCCACCGGTGTGAAAGAATGGTAGAAAGATAACAGTCGCATCCGTCTGCGAGATATTCAGTCGTAAGCTTGTATTGATAGAATTCCAGAACAACATTTCATGAGAAATGATCGCGCCTTTGGGTGATCCCGTAGTACCGGAGGTGTAGATAATCATCGTTGGATCGGCAGGATCACTGACGAATTCGCGGGGCTTAATGCCCTCGGCGTAGTTGGTTTTTTTGGCGCCAACGGTGCCTAAATCTTGAGTCCATTGCTCCATAGAGTAAGGTTTTGGTTTTATGTCGACTGGCAAATTATTGATGATTTCAGAATAGGCTTGCTGGTGGATAATAACTTTAGGTCCGCAATCCGAAACAATATGTTCAACTTCACGTTGAGTTAGACGGAAATTAATCGGGACAAGAATGGCGCCTAAGCGTTTCACAGCGAAGAGTAGGAAAATGTATTCCAGTTCGTTAGTGGAAATAATGGCTACGCGATCGCCACGAGTGACATTAAATTTTTCACTCAGCAGCTGCGCTCCTTTTTGCGAAATATCGTACAGTTCGCGATAGGTAAATTCTCTGCCGGTATCGCCATCAACAACCGCTATTGTTTTCGGAGCGTAGTGGCTCCATTTTTTTAACCAATCCAATTCCGCAATCATGGTCCCCCCTAAAAAGACGAATTACGTATTAAATCCCCATTCCATAGCAATGGCGACCATAGACATACCGCCGCCAGAGCCTAACATCAGAACTAAATCACCTTTTTTAACTTTATGCGCGCGAGCCGCATCCGCCATACACATACCAATAGATGCCGAACCCGTGTAGCCGTAGCGATCCATGATGTAGTGAGCTTTTTCATGAGGTAATTTTAATGTATCCATTGTTTCATAGATACTTTGAACATTAAATTGAGTCATAAAGAAGTGTTTGATGTCTTCTGGTCGTTTTTGGATTTTATCCAAAATAATATTTGTTAAACGTGGCCAGTGGATTCCGTTTGTTTCTGGTGGAATACGCTTAGGAAATGCTAGAAGATGTTCTTTCTTTTCAATCACATCGTGAGTGACTGGTTTGTAACTGCCGCCAGCATAGATACCCATGTAGTCATGATATTGGGCATCTGTATAAAAAGTTGAAGCTAAGAAACCTTGAGTGCCTACGGGAGCATCTGTCAAAATCGCAGCACCCGCGCCATCAGCGAATAAAGACGCAATTTTATAATCATCGAAGTTTAACCATTTACTCATCGCGTAGGCGCCAACGACCAATACATATTTAAATTGATCGTCGGTTTTCATCATTTTTTGTCCGACTTCAAGAGCGGTTACGAATCCAGCACACGCGGTATTGATATCAAATGTGCCCGCTTTCAAAGCTTGTAGTTTGTGAGAAACCACGGAGGCCGTTGATGGCGACAAATAATCAGGAGTGTCTGTCGCTACAATGATTAAATCTAAATCTTTAGCTGTGATGCCAGCTGTTTTCATGGCTTCTTCCGCAGCGGGAACAATCAAATCACTTGTGGTTTGTTCTGGTGTCATCCAGCGACGTTCAGAAATGCTGCGGCTTTTTTGTAAGAATGTGCCGATATCTTTCTTATACAATTCATCAAAATAAGAATTTTTAATTACACGTTCAGGAGCATACATTCCAGTACCTGTGATAGAAATTGTTCTCATCTAGTATTCCTTTCGCAATCTTGACTTAATATTTTTCGGAAAATCTGTTACACTCTTCCGTTTAACTATTCACTCTAGTTCTCATGGTCTAGCGCCGGGAAATCATCTTTGTCCAGCAAAAGTTTCTAGAGCAAATAGACTATTTTCCTTCCGAAAACCGTGTAAAGAGTTATTGTCAATTTTAAGGCGATGTGAAATACAAATTGGAAACTTTTTTGAAAAGGAATTTTATGACAAGCACAAATTCAAACTTAAATTTTAATTTTGCGGGCAAATTAGCAATCGTAACTGGCGGAGCTGCTGGAATCGGTTTTAAACTAACGTCTTCATATTTGGAAGCTGGCGGCAAAGTTGTAGTTTGGGATTATTCTCAAGATGCGCTTAACAACGCACAAAAAGAATTATCTAAATACGCATCACAAGTTACTTTTCAACAAGTTGACGTAACCAACAGATCATCAGTAGAGACGGCTATCAAAGCGTTGCCAGCTCCTGTAGACGTTCTCGTAAACAACGCGGGCATCACACGTGACAAATCATTCGCTAAAATGACTGATGTTGATTGGGATGCGGTTATCAATACAAACTTAACTGGTATCTACAATGTAACAAAAGGTTTACTAGAAAAATTCAATCCCGCTTCACAACACAAACGTGTTATTAACATTTCAAGTGTGGTTGGTCTTTATGGTAACTTCGGTCAAGCGAACTATGCGGCAACTAAAGCCGGCGTCATCGGCTTCACAAAAACTTTGGCTAAAGAATTAGGCCGTAAAGGTTTCACAGTGAACGCGATTGCCCCAGGATTTATCAAAACAGCGATGACAAACGCGATGCCTAAAGAAGTTCTTGAAAGCATGGCTGCTAAAGTTCCTTTGCAACGTTTAGGTGAAACAGATGATATTGCTAACGCGTGTTTATTCCTTTCTTCTGAACAAGCGTCTTACATTACTGGCACAGTGATCAGCGTTGACGGCGGAATCGTTCTTTAATCTTAAATAAAATCTGGTGAGGTAAATATGACTATAATTGAGTCGCACAAGTTTTACCTCACTGATGATCAAAATGGTCCCAGTAAAAATAGCTTCATTCACTTTGAAGTTCTTCGCAATGTCCTGCCGAAAACCACTATTTTCATTCACGGCAATTTATCTTCTAATCGCTGGTGGTACCCCTCTCTTGATTTTGCAAAATTAAAAACTCATCCTGGTTTAACTGGCGATGTGATTCTGGCGGAAATTCGTGGTTGCGGAAAAAGCTCATCGGTCGATGAGGCTGAGTCTATTACTATAGAGTCTTTGGCCAGTGAATTTAAGGCATTCGTGTTGTCTCTGAATTTGAAATCAGTAAATCTAGTCGGTCATTCTACGGGCGGCAGTATCGCAACTGTGCTGGCGACCGAGCTGACAAATCTTTTGGATAAAGTCGTACTTCTAGATCCTGTTGGGCCCCGTGGTCGCCGATTTGAGCCGCCGGTCATGGCGGCGTTTGAATCGATGAAAACAGACAAAGATTTGGTGGCAGAGGTGATGAAAACTACGATCCATGCTCCTAATATAAATTCTCGCTTTTTTTCCAACGTAGTTGTCGCCGATGCATTTCGTGCCGCGCAAAATGTCGGGTTTAAGATCGCGCAGGCGTTTGGGGAATTTAATATAGAAGCGAAGTTGAGCCTGATTAAAAGTAGCGTGTACATTCTGCACGGAGAAGAAGATCAGATTTTGCCATTTAAAGGATCTGTAGATTTGGCTGCGCAAATTGCAGGCGCCCGCTGTGAAATCCTTGCTGGTAAAGGGCATTGCCCGAATTTAGAAGATCCAACTTTGTTTTGGACCAAGACGATGGGTTTTTTGTTTCCTCCAAAAAGCTAAAGATATCTTGAGTTGTTGCGGCTGCTGCAAAAGTAGGCAGAAAGCTTCGCGCGGCATAATACAAAAATTTTTAACATACATAACAGCTTTTTATTGCTCAGGCTTTTCTTTTACGCTACTAATCAAATCATACTGTAATCGTGTATTTTAAATCTATAGGAGAACCTATGTCTGAATCCTCTGATGTCCATAACAGAGGCGGATTTGCTGCCTTCATCTTTTCGATGGTCTTTGTTTTTGCTTTTTTTGCATACATTGCGTTCATACATCCTGGTGTTGATCTTGGTGAAAATGTTGTCGATCCCAATGCGGCAACTGACAAACCAGCTGGCCCCGTTTTCAAAATCGCGGACGTGAAAGAACCTTGGGTGTCTACTCCTGAGATCGTTGAGTACGGCCACAAACAATACAAAATGAATTGCGCTACTTGTCATGGTGATGCAGGTAAAGGCGACGGCCCCGCAGGCGGTGGTTTGACTCCAAAACCAAGAAATTTTGTTGAAGGTAAATGGACTCAAGGTGCCGGAATGATCGCTCACTTTAATGTTGTAGCCAACGGTATCCCGAACGGTTCAATGGCGTCTTTTAAGCACTTAAAAGTTGCTGACCGTTGGGCGATTCTAAACTTCATCGAGTCTATCACAGAAAATAAATCTAAAGACGATCCGGCTAAAGTCGCTGAATTTGCGAAAACTGCTCAATAGTAATTTAGGAAAATCATGTTAACTACAGGCCGAATTAGACAACTAACAGCGAGAAGCGAAAACCAAATGGTTTTCGTATTTTTGTTTTTATTGTTGTTTACGGTCGCATCGTATTCTCATCAAGGTAAACCAGATGGTGGTTATGACGGGAAACCGGCTCCAGATACTTCAACCGTTCGCCCTAAAGAACTTGATGGTGTTGGTATCGAAGAAAAATTAGGCTCTTCGGTGGATATGGGTTTAACGTTTAAAAATGAACGCGGTGAAAATGTCACTTTAAGTAGTTTTTATGACGGCAAACACCCCGTTATCATTTCTTTAGTTTATTATTCATGCCCAGGTTTATGTAATTTTCATTTGAATGGATTAACAGAAGGACTGAAAGGTTTAGACTGGAATCCCGGTGAAAAATTTCAAGTAGTCGCCATCAGTTTTGATGCGAAAGAAACTCCAGATTTGGGTGCCAGCAAAAAGAAATCATATATGGATGTATATAGTCGTCCAGGCACTGAAAACGGCTGGCATTTTCTGACGGGTGATCAGGCGACCATCGATAAAATGATGTCATCAGTTGGCTTTAAAGCTAAGTGGGATGAGAAAGAGAAAGAATGGGCTCACGCCTCAGCGGCCATTGTTACAACGCCTAAAGGTGTTATCTCTAGATATTTAGGCGGCATCATGTTCGATCCAAAAGACGTGAAGCTGGCTCTGAACGAAGCGACCGAAGGTAAAATCGGAAATTTTGTAGATAAAATGTTACTTTATTGTTTTCACTACGACCCAAAAGAAAACAAATACTCACTCGCTGCATTTAATCTGGTGAGAATGGGTGGGGTCGCTATGGTTTTAATTTTAATGTTATTGCTTTTACCCTTCTGGCTACGAAAACGTAAGCACGAAGGAACAACGGGGAGATAGACATGTTCTGGATCAGTTCGGCCCATGCGGAAAAGTTGATGCCTACAGCAGCGACTGATATCGCGTATCAAGTGGATAGTTTGTATAACTTCTTGCTTATAACTAGCTTTATCGCGTGTGCTATTTTAATTGGTGGGATGATTTTCTTCGCACAGAAGTACAAAAGAAGATCAGTGAGCGCTAAATCTGCGTACATTACACATAACGTATTCCTTGAATTCTTGTGGTCATTTATTCCACTCGTTATCTTCTTGGCAGTATTTGCGTGGGGCTGGCTAATATTCCACGACATGCGTTCGATGCCTAAAGATGCTCTTGAAATCCACGTTCGTGGAAAACAATGGGCTTGGGAAGCAGAATACAAGAGCGGTGTTAAAACTGCGAATTTGATAAAAGTACCTATCAATAAAGATGTAAAACTAATCATGACATCAACTGATGTTATCCATAGCTTTTACGTTCCTAGTTTCCGCATTAAGCAAGACGTGGTTCCGGGGCGTTACACAGCTTTGTCGTTCAAAGCGACTAAGTTTGGTGAATTCCATATTTTCTGTACAGAATATTGCGGAACTCAACATTCGGGCATGTTAGGTAAGCTACACGTTGTTTCTCAAGAAGAATACGATCAGTGGTTAGAAGAAGAGTCTAAATTCAGTACATTGCCACTGGCTCAACGAGGCGAAAAATTATTCCAAATCAAAGCGTGCTCTGGTTGCCATTCCGTAGCTGATAAGTCAGTTAAGGCGGGCCCAGCATTGTATCAAAAATTTGGAACAGAAGAAGAGTTTGCAGATGGCACTAAGGTGACTGTGGATGAGTCTTATGTGCGTGAATCAATTTTGGCTCCAAATGCTAAAATCGTAAAAGGCTTTAGCGGTGGTGTTATGCCGACGTTTCAAGGTCAAATCAGCGAAGAAGAGTTAGCGGCGCTCATCGAATACGTGAAAACGATTAAATAGGTAGGAATATATATGGCATCATCAACTCATGGTTCTAATCCCGACGTGAACTACATTACAGAGTTTAAAGGTATCAAGTCTTGGTTTACCAGCCTTGATCACAAGAGAATCGGACTCTTGTACATGTGCTCGATTTTCTTTTTCTTCTTATTAGGTGGGATCTTTGCTTTGTTGATTCGTTTAGAATTATTTAAGCCAGGTGCTCAGCTTTTTACGCCTGATCAATACAATCAAGTTATGACATACCATGGAGCCATTATGGTTTTCATGGTTATCGTTCCTGGTATCCCGGCTATCTTGGGTAACTTCTTTTTGCCACTGCAAATCGGCGCCAAAGACGTTGCCTTTCCAAGATTGAATTTAGCCAGCTGGTACATTTTTATGGCGGGAGCATTGATCGCAATGTCGACATTGTTTCTTGGTAAAGTGGATACAGGATGGACATTCTATACTCCGTACTCAATCAGAACAGGAACAGCTGCTACGATCATGGTTTTAGCCGCGTTCGTAATGGGTATGTCTTCGATCCTTACGGGTTTGAACTTCATCGTTACAACTCATAAGTTGCGTGCTCCGGGAATGACGATGCATCGTATTCCTTTGTTTATATGGGCATTGTATTCAACGGCGATTCTTCAAGTATTGGCAACTCCAGTACTAGCGATCACGTTGTTACTATTAGCCGTTGAGCGAACGTTCGGTGTTGGAATCTTCGATCCAAAATTGGGCGGAGATCCGGTATTGTTTCAACATTTTTTCTGGTTCTACTCGCATCCTGCGGTTTACATCATGATCTTGCCGGCGATGGGTATCGTTTCCGAAATTATTGCCGCTTTTGCTAGAAAAACTATTTTTGGTTATACGGCCATTGCGTACTCTTCATTGGGTATTGCAGCGGTGTCTTTTTTCGTGTGGGGACATCATATGTTCGTTTCTGGTCAGTCGGAAGTGGCCGGAGTTGTTTTCTCATTCCTAACAATGCTTGTGGGTGTACCGACCGCAATTAAAATGTTTAACTGGCTTGCGACTCTGTACAAGGGCAATATTTCGTTTGAAACACCAATGTTATATGCTTTGGGATTTTTGTTCCTATTCGCAATTGGTGGTGTAACTGGTATCATGCTAGCGGTTATGGCCGTTGACGTTCACTTCCACGATACGTATTTCGTGGTAGCGCATTTCCACTATGTAATGGTGGGTGGTACATTAATGGCAATCATGGGCGGGATGTTTTATTGGTTCCCGAAAATGTTTGGCAAAATGTATAATGAATCGTTGGCTCGCTTAACTTTCATTTTAATCTTTATCGGTTTCAACGTAACGTTCTTCCCTCAATTCATTTTGGGTGCGATGGGTATGCCACGACGTTATTTTGATTACATCCCGGCTTATCATTCGTTGAATGCTATTTCGACGATGGGATCTTGGTTGATCGGTATCGGTTTCTTCCTAGGTTTATATGTGTTCATCAACGGTATTCGTAAAGGTCCTAAAGCGTCCGCGAATCCTTGGGGCGCAAAAACATTAGAATGGCAAACTTCATCACCTCCACCTCATTTCAATTTTGATGTGGATCCAACAGTAAATGCGGGGCCTTATGAGTACAAGTAATCACTCTCACGGTGAAGGACATCACGTCGCTCACCATTTTCGCGATGCTGAACATGAATTCGACAGTGCTAAACAAGGTATCTGGTTATTCATGGTTACCGAGATCCTTATGTTCGGTGGCTTGTTTGTAGGTTATGTGATTTTCCACACTATCTATCCTGAAATGTTTTCTGAGGGCGCAAGTCACTTGGACTGGAGATTAGGTTTCGTTAATACACTTGTTCTGATCGTATCTTCATACACAATGGCGATGTCGATTCATCATTTACAAAAAAATGAAAAATCAGAAGCCGTAACTAAACTTTGGATTACTGTGGTGTGCGGTTTAGTGTTCATGGGTATCAAAGCATTTGAATACTACACTAAGTTTGAGCATGGATTGCTACCAGGTCGCTTGTTAGATGTGGCTCATGCACATGCACAGCATGCTAACCTAGGTATGTATTACGGTTTTTATTTCTGCATGACGGGTCTTCATGGTCTGCACGTAATGATCGGTATGGGCTTAATCGTATGGCTTGCTATCCGTGCAAAACGCGGTGACTTTGGTGCGGATTACTTCACACCAGTTGAGGGCGTTGGTATCTTTTGGCATATCGTCGACTTAATTTGGATTTTCCTTTTCCCGTTACTATACTTGGTAGGATAAACTTAGGAGATAAACATGGGATCAAATAATAATCATTCAGGTGGCAATCATTCGCATCACATTATCCCGAAAGAAATCTACACACGGGTAATGTGGGCACTAATCATGTTCACTTTATTAACAGTGGGATTTCACTATTTGTTTCACAATGTAATGCATGGATCTGTTTTGGCAGCTCCGGTAGCATTCTTAATCGCGGCTTTCAAAGCCGCTTTGGTATTGATGTTTTTCATGGGATTGAAATACGATAAACTAGAAAATCGCGCGATCTTTGCGACCGGTTTTTTCTTTTTAGCCCTTTTATTCATTTTTTGCGTTTTAGATATCTACACGCGTGTTGCTCAAACCAGCACACTATAAAGTCTAAACACAGTGAAACTATTTTCCGATTTAACTAAGCTAGGTATTACGATTTTTGTGGTCCTAGCGGCTATCGCCGGGTACGCGCTCGGCTTTGAATCGGAAAAAGTTTTCGATGCGATCCATTTTATTAAAATGATCGGCGGAACGTTTCTTTTGAGTTCAGGCAGTTTGGCTTTGAACCAATTCCAAGAGTACAAATTAGATGCGCAAATGCCGAGAACAGCAAAGCGTCCTATTGCTTCGGGACAGATCACGCCAATGGCAGGTTTGGTTCTGGCGAGTTCATTTTTGTTTGGTGGTTTCTATCTGTTGTACTTGGTATCACCTCTGTCGTTAGTTTTTGGATTGGCTACAGTAGTTCTCTATAATTTCGTTTACACTTATTGGTGGAAGCCTAAATGGATTTACGCTGCGGTTCCAGGGGCCATTCCTGGTGCATTGCCAGTAACTATTGGGTATGCGGCCGTTAATTCAAATTTTCTATCTCCTGAATCTGTTTATTTATTTTTGATTTTATTTTTATGGCAAATGCCGCACTTCTGGGCGTTAGCAATTCGCTACAAGGATGACTATCGTGAGGGCGGAATTCCAACTCTGCCAGTGGCGTTGGGGCTTGATCGTACTTTGTATCAAATGGGGCTTTATACGTTTGCATATGTTGGCTGTGCGATTCTGTCGCCGGTGTTTTACAAAGCGTCTTGGTTCTATGCTTTGTTGGTATTTCCCACGTCTGTGAAGTTGTTGTTTGAAACGTATAAGTTTATTAAATCGGGTGGGCAGGTTGGGTGGCTCAAATACTTCATGTGGATCAATGTTAGTGTTTTGATTTATTTGATTGTTCCTGCTTTGGATAAGTGGAACTTTTTGTTTACCGATACGAATTAAAAATCCCCCGTTTTTTTATAATTCATGATCCTTCTTGTTTCTTAAGCTTCTGACCAGGGTGGAGCGGGGGACTTCCTTTTGATGGATATCTTTTTAAAGACATAAAAAAAGCCTCGGCAGTCCTCGCCGTGCGCCTTGCGCCGGCTGCGGAACTCGTTTTTTTCATGTCTTTAAAAAGATATCCATCAAAAGGAAGACCGAGCTTGTATCGACGCTTAAGAAACAAGAAGGATCATGAATAGTAAAAAATATCCCCACGCCGAACCATTTTTTTTTGGTGGAGTTCTGGAAAAAATAAAGGCAAGGGTGTTAGTCTTGCCTTTATTGAATTCAAATTTTCTATTTAATTACTTTAAAACTTAATATTTCAAAACTACTGGCACGTGCTCAGTTGAACTTCGCTGCCTGTTGTGTCTGATGGTGTTGTTAGTGTGGCCGAGCCGCAGTTGGCTGTGAATGTTAATGTCATTGGGCCTGCTGGGGCTCCAGAGCCTGCGAATGTTGTTGTGATTGTTCCTGAGACTGGAAAGCAACATGTGGCTGTCGACCATGTCACCGTATTGAATGTGTTCGTTGCCGTGTACTTTGCTAAGTTATGGTAAAGGACCACAGTGCCAGTCATCGCGCGATTGGCAGATGTTGTACCTAGACCGCTGGTTGCGCCGTTGGCTTTTGCGCCTGTAATTGTTAGTGTAGGTTGTGTGTAGTAATCAAAAATCGTTGCACCTCGGCGACCGGAATAGACCTTGTGGATCGCTGAATTCGTTGGAGACATTCCTACAGAGCGATTGGTGGTATTAGGCCTTGATAGTAGAATCGCTCCCGATGCGAACACTGTTCCGTCGTAGGCTGTTCCACCTTTGGTATCTGTTGTGATGTTACCGCCCGCTGGAAAACTAATTGTTGAGCCGGTTGATGAACGGCTAACGCTATCGCTGGGTGATAGATACCCGCGTGCGCAATCGCCGCTGTTTGACCAAGTCTCTGACCAGCCGCCAGTCATTGTTGTGGCGATGCGTGGACCTGAGATTGAGCAGCCATTCCATGCTACTGTTCCTGCCGTCGCGGAACATGTTCTAACAGATGAATATTTGCAATCGTTCGCTGCTTGAGTCACTTGCTCACTGTTTGCTTGGACGACCTGGTTTTTAGCGAATTGAACTTCTTCTTCTAGGATATCCAATTGGTTGCTTACGAAACTTGCTCCTACTGCGCCGTTTCCGCCTTCAGTGGACGTGGCCTGTCCGCTCGCTTCTGACATTGATTCTGTCACTATATACGCTGTGCTGTCAGAGTCTTCGGTTGTGTCTTCTTCATTCTTTTTGCAAGAAAATGTCAGAGCCGCTGTTAATGTAGCTATGATTAGTAATTTCCATTTCA
>CAZCHT010000096.1:0-16986 GCA_964498705.1 uncultured Bdellovibrio sp.
TGGCGGTAGTGGTGGCGGAGGGGGGTATGATCCTGTGTTGATAAATAATGATTCATCTTCACACGCTTTTAGAAGACCTAGGCGATTGAACTCTGTAGGGAATCTAGCCACCATAGATATAGATCGAGTCGATGGAATCGTTTTATCGGGACCGGCTTTTTTTGAATTTGGAATTTCTGTTTCTTGAGCTTTGCCAAATAAAGATTTCTTTACGTTCACATTGTAAAGCTCTTGTTTTTGGAGAATTTTGATTTTCATTGTGACTGTGTATTTGTATTCAGTAGTCGCATAACCACTGTTTGTGTAATCACCCGTAATTGAGCAGCCTTCAGCAGCGACGATTTTTTCGTCAATCACTCGAGCCTTTTGAACCACTTTATTAGCGGCCAAAGTTACAACCGAAGATAAAAGCAACGTTACAAATATTAGTTTCATAAAATCTCCTAAGGGGTCTTTTATCCTCAACTAAACAGCGGCGACAAGGAAAGAATTTGGGATTGTAAATGGGGCAGGGTTTTCGTTGGTTTTAGAAAATATTTCATTGAGAAAACCCCGGTTTTTAAGACTGGAGAGCTGTCTTCTTTCTAAAACCATTTTGGGGGTGGTTGCTGGGATCTTCCTCTTGATGGAGACTTTGTATTTTAGGAGGACGCCATCCATGGCTCAGGCAGCCGGTTGGCTACGCCAACAATACCGCATCCATGCGGCGGCTGAGCCTCCTAAAATACAAAGTCTCCATCAAGAGGAAGACCGAGCTTGACTTGGGTTTTAGAAAGAAGACAGCTCTCCAGTCTTAAAAACATACCCACGCCGCTACCGTTTTTTGTGTTGTAGGTATTTTGTGCTATCGAGAAAATTGATCTGACCAAGATTTAGTTACTATACGGTTTACAAACTCTTAAAACTGCTGAAAAATATCCTTATGAGTGTTTGGGATATTGTTTTTTTATTGCCGGTTGGTTTGGGCTTGTACTTGTTTGTCAAAACGCCAATTGGTGTTCGGTATCAAACGGAAACTTGGATGGATCCAGTTGCTGGGTTCACTATGATTTTTATTTCTGCTATTTATTTTTATTTTGCTCATGTTTCTGGTCAGCTGGCGCCTGAAGGGGATCGTTCGCCGTGTGGGCGCTTATCAAAGCAAATTGAGTGTTATAATTTATCTGAAGAAACATGTATGTCGGCGTGGACGTCATCCGGTGGGGATTGTGAAGATAGGTTAACGGCTATTAGAAAAGCCCGACCATCCTTTTTAACAGGGAATTTTTTAGAGACCTGTATTGGTAAGAATTTTGATAAAAGTATGCATTACAATCGAAAAAATGAAACGACGGCATCCTGCCAAACGTATTTTCAAAAAATAGATCAACGTGATTAATGTATGAATTTAAAAATTTCCAGAATTCTTCATGCTGGTTATGTTTTTGAGTGCGAATCTACGCAAATTCTATTTGACCCTATTTTTGAAAATCCATTTAGTCGCAACTGTCACGCATTTCCCAATATAAAATTTGATATTAGCCAAATTAGAGAAATGCGACCAGATGCAGTTTTTATCTCGCACTATCACGACGATCACTGCTCGATGGAGAGCTTGAACTTGTTAGACAGGGCGACACCAATCTATATATTTTGCATTCATGAAGAAATGCCCGAACTGATTCGTAGTCTGGGATTTAAAGCTGTGTATAGCGTGCAATTAAATGAATCGATCGTGGTTGGCGCTCTGCACGTCATTCCACGGCGAGCGTTGGATGAAGATGTCGATTGCTTGTATCATATCAAAGGTGCTGGATTAAATATTTTAAACGTTGTCGATTCATGGATTGATCAAGACACATTGCAATTGCTCAAGGATAATGGACCTTGGGATATGGTTCTTTGGCCATTTCAAACCATGCGTGAAATCGAAGTGTTAAGCCCTTCGCGGTTTGCCGGTATTAATACTGAATTTCCGACGGAATGGATCGAACAGATTAAAGAATTAAATCCGCGAATGATCGTGCCTAGTTCGTGTCAGTTTATTCACGAGCCTTGGTCGTGGTACAATCATTCGTTTTTTCCAATTAGCTATCAGAAGTTTGAACAGGTTATAAAGTCCGCGCTTCCAGAAGCGAGAGTGGTTCGGTTAAATCCTGGCGTATCTGTTACTTTGACATCGACGTATTATCATATGTCATCGCCATTGTCCTGGATTCAACCAAATGGTAATCAAGATCTAGATTACAAATTCCAAGAAAGCCAATCAGTACCAACGACATCGATTATCGCTGCTAAGATTTCCTCTGTCGGAAAAAAAGAGATCGAGCGAGTGTACAGCTTTTGCCAATCCGATTTAGTTGAACGATATAGCACTCTTTATATTGATGAGAATAGTTTTTTTCAAAAGCCCCGAACATGGCGTTTAAACCTGTATGATCATTTAGGTCAGGTCAAAGAATTTAATTATATTCTTCAAGGGAACCTGATTGCGCCGATTGAAAAAGGTGAGTATCCCATCAATTGGTTAACTGAAGTTCCTGTCACTAAAGTCTACAATGCCCTTGAGCTAGGTGAATCGCTAACTAGTATGTATATGCGAATCAATGACACGCGATTTGATGATCAAACCGAAAGTGACTTAGTCGATATTGATTTACTAGAAGATCCGCTGGTGCGCTGTCTTTTTGATGGTGTTTTTGGCGCCTACCAAAAAGCCCAGCTAAAGCGAATTAAAAACGTTTAGGTCTAAGCGCGCATATTGTTGTATTGCAAGGGTACCGGGAAGTTTTGGCCTCGCAATTGAGACATTGTTTCCTGAAGTTCATCTATGCTTTTAGATGTCACTCGAACTTTGTCGTCCATAATTTGGGGTTGCACTTTAAGTTTTGAATCTTTTATGAATTTAACGATATCTTTAGCGACTTCTTTTTCTAAGCCCTGTTGCAGTTTTATTTTCTGACGAAGGGTTTTGCCGCCAGCAGGTTCTGACTGTTCTAATTTGAAGGCTTTTAAATCAATACCGCGTTTGCCAGCTTTGTTTAGGATGATGCTCGAGATAGCTTCCATTTTGTAATCATCTTCGGCCTGGAAAACGATTTCATTTTTTTCTTTGTCCCATTTGATTTCAGCGTTGCTGCCTTTGAAATCATATCGGCCATCGACTTCTTTACGGGCCTGATTGATCGCATTGTCGACTTCTTGCATGTTTAATTCTGAAACGATATCGAATGATGGCATAAATCTCCTAAGGTGATTCTAAACTTCTTCTACCGAAAAGATCAAAAGTTTTCCTTGTTCATGGGAATAGGTATTAGCTTGAGCCGCTTTGGTTTCTGCAATTTCACGCGTGTAGACCGAGATAACACCATGACCTGTAGTGTGAGCTGTAAGCATAATGTGTTTAGCTTGTTCCTCATTTTTTTGGAAGATCATTCGCAGAACTTCAACAACAAAGGCGCGCGGGGTGAATTGATCGTTATGGACCACGACTGCATACATAGCTGGGGTTTTTAGGCGTTCTTGAACAATAATGCCAGTCTGCTGTCCATCGCCCGGGCGATCATTGTTTTCAGAGTTGTGAATTTGCATTATTTTCCCCTTTTATAGGATCTTAATTATATTGCGGCTTACATTATCGTATTTTTGCATTAAGATCTAGAACTTATGAATGGGCCGGCTAACACTCAAATCAAAATAATGGATTCTGTGCTGAAAATCGGTCGCGCGGCTTGGGCCGCGGTCGAAGTCCCTGATTTTCCGTTCACTGACTACGCGTTTTTATCGGCTCTAGAGGAAACTCACTGTCTAGGCACACGAACGGGGTGGACTCCAATTTATATTACCGCATTTCGTAACGATCTTTTGGTTGGTGCGCTTATGTTATACGCAAAAGACAACAGCTATGGCGAATTCATATTTGATTTTGCCTGGGCCGACGCGGCTTACAACGCCGGTATTGAATACTATCCCAAATTAATTTCGGCAATTCCGTTTACCCCCGCAACGGGATCGAAAATTTTATTGGCGGCTGGCGAGGACCAAGGTCAAACACGCAGCGCTCTTATTCAGGCGGCTAAAGAGCTTATGCGCACCGCTGAGGCTAGTTCGCTGCATTTTTTATTTATTCCAGAGTCAGAGACAGCGTTGTTTCAGGATCAAGGTTTTTTTATTCGCCATAGTTTTCAATATCACTGGGCCAATCACCGTTACGTCAATTTTGAATCATTCCTATCCGGCCTGACAGGTAAACGTCGCCGCGAAGTCGTTCGAGAGCGCAATCAGGTCACTAAACAAAATATTCTAATTAAGCAGTACACAGGGGATCAGCTGACGGCCGAGCATGCCGCCATTATGCATTTGTTTTACCAGAGTACGATGGATAAAAAACAGGGGTTTGAGTTTTTGACGGCCGAATTTTTCCAAACGGTTTTTGCGACAATGAAAGATAAAATCATGCTCGTTCTTGCTTATCATGGGGGCGATAAGCCTGTGGCTGGGGCATTAAATTTTATTGGGACTCAGCGATTGTTTGGTCGGTACTGGGGCTGTTTAGCGGAATACCGCGCGCTTCATTTTGAAGTTTGCTACTATCAAGGTATTGATTTTTGCATTAAAAATAAATTAGAAATTTTTGAGGCGGGCGCGCAAGGCGAGCACAAGTTTCAACGTGGTTTTTTGCCGACGTTAACCTACAGCGCTCATCAAATCCAGCACCCGGGGCTGAATCATGCGATTGCTGATTTTGTGGAACGCGAAAAAGCCCAATTGAAGAAGTTGTTTAAGGATTATGACGAGCATAATCCTTATCAAATTTAACTTTTATTTTAATAATCGAACAATCAGCACTCCAGATACAGAGTAGGTTCGCTTTTTATCGTCACTGCCTTCGGCCTGCAGGAAACTAGGCATAAAGGTGCCTTCAACAAATTCATTTTTGATTTTAAATCTAACCTTGCGGTCATTGTCCTTTTCTTCAGACATCATTTTTATAATCGGTTTAAGATCTTCGACTAAAATATCCGTGTTTCCTTCGCGAATGATCAGTTTAAAATCAACGCGATCGACGACGACAGAGTAGCTTTTGTTACGTGGTGGGACAGTTACGATACGAGTTTGGTAGGAATCTACCAAGAAATACAAAATATCAGGCTCAATAAATTCAGCGCGGTACTCAGCATAGAAGTTTTTAGTCGCAGACGGTGAATAGGCGTTTCTTTCAAAATTGGCGGGAACGTTGAGCTTCTTATGCATAAATACGTCGACATCTTGATAAATTATGTACGATTGTTTTTTTCTAGAAATTTCTTCTAGCATTTTCATATCGTCTGTATTGAACAGTCTGGGTATTTCATCTGTCCCGTGTGAAGAGATAATGTACACCAAGGTTTCTTTTAGTTCATAGGCGTCGTCTTTAGAAAACTCGGTTTCATTTTTAACCATCACGCCGTCTTTGAGCGCATTGTATTTGGTAAGCAAACTTGATAGTCGAGCCGATTGACTTCGCCAAGCGACTTGGTAGATTCCCCAAGGGCCAAACGAAGTTAAAAATGTTAATACGAATAACGAAATCGGTATAATAATTATATTTTTTGTTTTTGAAGCTAAATTGTAAATGGCGATACCAATTAACCACAGGCAAAGAAGAATCAAAATATAGCGCTTTTCTGTAAGTTGATATTGATGAACACGCTGCCAGATTGACGTTAGTCCCATAATCAACAAAGGGATGATGCTGATGTAATAAACGGTCTGGAATTTCTTCATCCATTTGTTTTCGTCCTGATGAAAAAATGAATTCATCATAAGTAACGCAAAAACACCCAAAATGGCCGCGGCAGATACCAGCCAAGAAATCATACCTTGCGGCCAAACGCCGCTGATTAGAATCTTGATCATGTACGAATATAGAATAAAAATATAAACCGCGTTCAGGGGAACTAAAATGTATTGGCAAAATATTTTTAATAGCGGGGGTGAGTTGTGCTGCGAATCCAGAAGTTCGACTTTTTCATCGGGAACGAGAGCTAAAAAGTGAAAAGTAGAAATAGAAACTAGGCAAAGCGCGCACAGGTGAAAGTAGGCTGTATTGTGAACAGTGATTTCTAACAATGAGCTCATAGCCTTGAGTGCTAAAAGAAGACCAATAAATAGGGAGCCACCAAAAAAACGACTGATTAAAAACGCGATGAAAAGGCGATAATTGAAATTCCAAAAAGCTTTCGGACGTGCTGATTTAATAAATGCCGCAAACGCAACCAATAGATGAGAATACAAAACCCATTGCAGAAAACGTATCATCTCGCCGCTGCCGTTATGGGTTTGTCGCCAAAAATAAAAACTCACGATCGGAACTAAGCTGAAATAGGGGATGATCCAACTAGGAACTTTTATCCACGCGGGTTTGTTTTCTGCGAATAATTGAAACGCAATGGATAGCGGTAGGCCGAGCGCCAAAACTAAAAGGAAATCTGAAACAGGATCGTTTTCTTCAATTTGAATTTTATTTTGGATCAATGCCATTATCGTGAAACTGGCTAGGACAACAATCACAGAAGTTAAGGGGAAACGTTTTAAAACGCGAACAAACTCATTTTTTAAAAGGGTAACCGAAGGGAAACGGAACGACATCGACACTCCTAAGCTTTGACTCCGATTTGATAACGTCTTAGCGGCTGCGTCCAGCTAAATCCCTATGCGTAATTCCGCAAATGAGGCTTTTTTCTACACCGAAAAGTTTTTTTTAATTTCGTATTGATGGAACGGATTTTTATTTCTAGGATTTCCTTGGAGGGTTTATGAAAAATGGATTTTTACTAATTTTATTGGCTTTATGTTTTTCAGTTTCATCCATGGCGGCGGATGGATCTTTGTTAATAGCCAATGTATCGCCGGTGCAGACAGGTTCCGTTTCGGCGCAGAACTGGAATAAACTCTTAGATATAGTTCAGAAGAAAGGCCAAACTCTAGAAACAGAGTTTGGCGACTACGTTTATGTTGAACATATTGAACCAATGGATAAATCTCTGCCTCATATAGCTAATTACTTTAGTTTGGTGGGCGGCAAAGATGCTGTTGGTCAATTTACCTTTGGACGTATTGAAGTCGTGAGTGAAAATTGGCAACTAGATAAAAATGGTAATTGGGAGATTGATCAGTATCTATACCGAATTTCACCCGATGGCGAAATTATCAGTGCCAGCCACGTCAATATGGTTCAAGCCAAAGACCGTCAAATTCTGAAATACGACTCAGCAGGGTTAGACGAGGTCGCTTCGAAGGCAAATTGGCAGCGCATTCTAAACAATTGGTATGTTCAGATTGGGTTAGATTAATTAGTTCAAATGGGCGTTTGAAAATTATTCAAAATCGAATGATAAAATGAGGCGATTTACGGTTGACGACGTGAGGGTATGTTCGATAGTTCCATGGTGGAACTAAAAAACGTATTTTTAAAAGGAGACTTTATGATTAAAAATTTATTACTAGTTGTTTTGGCATTAGTTACATTTAGTTTTGCCGCTGAAGCTCAGTACGGACATCAACGTCCTTATCCGCGCCCAGGCAATCCACGTCCTTACCCAAACCGTCCATTGCCTTTGCCTTCATACCCAAGCTACCCACGTTACCCTAGCTATCCTACGTACCCAACGTATCCTACTTACCCTAGCTACCCTGTGCCGGCTTACCCAGTACCGTATGTTTACACATGCAATGCTGTTGGTTTAGTTAACGGACTTATTTTTTACGGAATTGGTAACGACACTTTCACAGCAAGCCAACGCGCATTGTTTGTATGTCAATCATCTGGCCAAGTTTGCCAGATTACAAACTGCCGCTAATTAGTATTAATTTCGAAATATAAAAAAAAAGGCTCCTCGTCTAGGGAGCCTTTTTTTTGTTCAAAGTTGCTTTTAACCGCTAGGCACTAATTTTGGATCATTATTGAGTGAGGAGTCGTTTCCCCTTTGTAAACCAATATAGCGGTTTACGCCGGATAAAAGTGGAAACAAAATAGACATATGAGGATCAAAGAAGTCATTCTTATCACCATCTTTATGATCATCAATCTATTCGTTATTACCGGCATCCTATTGCAACTTGAAAAAGACTTTAACGACAAGCCGGACTACACAGTTGAGCGTATTATCATGCAGTCGTCGGACTCGGATGGCGATGCGATGAAGGCTTTGAAAGAGAAGAGCGGGCGGAAGTCGCCGTTTGAATATAATCAATAGTTTTTGAGGCAGTCGGGCAATCAGGCAATGAGGGGCGGCATGAGGCAGGGGGGGCATCAGGGTGCTTCGAAGTTGGCTGGAATCTTATTTGCTTTTCCTTTTTTTCATCTAATTTATTTCTTTTGGAGTTTAATTGGTTTCCCAGTTTCGGACTTATGAGTCGGCGATTTGTTTTGCACAAATATGTCGAAAACTTATTTTGGATAGTGATCTAAAAGATCAGCTTAATAGGGAGTCAGCTTCTATAGCTTTAAATTTGGCGGAGGGTAGCGCTGCAAATACACAAAAGGAAAGACATCGGTTTTATATTATAGCGCTTCGTTCATTCAGGGAGTGTGAAGCAATAATAAGAATAGCAAATATAAAAAATGAAAACCTAGATGAGATAGTAAACAAACTAGGCAGTCAATTGTACAATCTAAGAAAAGCCACAGCAAGAGCAACAAGCCAAGATCCAGGGGCATGACCCGCATGCCCCATTGCCTGTATTTATATCCCAAGTCTCTTCGGCGTATCCGCCTTTTTCTCGCGAGCGGCTTTAATAAACTGCGCCTCAAGCGTAGTTAAAACCACCGAATTTATAATTCCTTCAACCGTAGTCGTTCGTTGTAACACGTTCGCGCTACGACGAATTCCCATCAAGAAAGGTCCAATGACTTCAACTTTGCCCAGCTGCTGCATCAACTTGTAGCTGATATTCGCGCTTTCAAGATTTGGGAATACTAAAACGTTAGCGCCGCCTTTGATTTCACAGAATGGAAAAATACGTTCCGTGATTTCTGCGTTCACGGCTGTGTCGGCTTGAATATCACCATCGATCATCAAATCAGGACGCATTTCGCGAGCAATGTCCGCTGCTTTTTTCATTTTTGCGGGTGTACCTGGAGCTGCAGTGAAGTTGGAATAAGACAACATCGCCACTTTTGGCTTTTTGCCAAAATATTCAACGATGCGGCTGCATTGAAGTGCAATTTTAGCTAGGTTTTCGCTCGTTGGATCAAAGCTCATTGTTGTATCGGCTAACATTACAAAACGATCATCAGTTAATACTAAGTTGCAACCGGCAACAACTTCCTCGTGGCCTACGCCGATGATTTGCAAGATTGGTTTTACAGCGTCTCCGTAATTTTGAGTCGATCCAGTGACTAAGCCATCAGCGTCGTCCATCATCACCATCATCGATGCAAAGTAATTTGGATCAGCCATTAAACGTTCTGCCTCTTTCAAAGTCATGCCTTTACGTTGGCGACGTTTGTAAAGCTCTTGCACGTACTCTTTGAACTTTGGATGTTGAGACGGGTGGATAATCGCAATATTTTCAAGCGATGTTAATTCTAGATTTTTGATTTTTTCACGCACGCGATCTGGGTAACCTATTAAGATAGGCTCGCAGATGCCTTCATCAACTAGTGTTCGTAGTGCTTTAAGAATTTTGTTCGATGTTCCTTCTGGGAATACGATTTTGCATTTACGTCCGTCAGCTGTTGAGTTGGCGCGAACGCGATTGATAGAGGATCGGATGAATGATTTTGAAGGACCCTGGAATGATTCCAAACGATCGCGGTATTTATCCCAGTCTTCAATCTTGCGAGTCGCAACACCCGTGTCCATCGCTGCTTTGGCAACGGCGGGTGCTACCCACATCAACACGCGTGTGTCGAACGGTTTTGGAATAAGATATTCGCGACCGAATTTAAAACTCTTGCCGCCGTAGGTTTCAGAAACACGTTCAGGAACGTGCTCGCGAGCAAGCGCTGCTAAAGCTTTTACCGCTGCTAATTTCATAGCTTCATTGATTTGTGTTGAACGAGTATCTAAAGCGCCACGGAAAATAGATGGGAAACCGAGAACGTTGTTCACTTGGTTTGGAAAGTCCGAACGTCCTGTCGCTACGATCGCGTCCGGGCGGGCGGCGCGCGCCGCTGCGGGCTCGATCTCTGGATCAGGATTGGCCATCGCGAAAATGATTGGATCGCGATTCATTTTCATTAGCATTTCTGGAGTAACCGCCCCGGCAACAGATAATCCAACGAATACGTCGGCGCCATCCAGTGCTTCTGTTAATGTTCGTTTTTCAGTTTCCACCATGAAGGCGTCTTTATATTTATTCATTCCGACTTTGCGGCCTTTGTAAATAACACCTTGAGAATCACACATCATCAAGTTCGCGCGGTTTACACCTAACGAAATAAAAATGTTCGAGCACGCTACCGCGCTGGCGCCCGCACCGTTAACGACGACGCGAACTTGGCCCATGTCTTTGCCCGTGATGTGACACGCGTTTAGCAAGGCGGCACCGCTGACGATCGCTGTTCCATGTTGATCATCGTGAAATACGGGAATGTTCATTTCTTTTTTTAGAGTCTCTTCGATTTCAAAACACTCAGGGGCTTTGATGTCCTCTAGGTTGATACCGCCGAATGTAGGTTCAAGCTGTCTAACGGCTTGGATGAATTCTTTTGGATCTGCGGTTTTAATTTCGATATCAAATACGTCGATGCCGGCGAACTGCTTAAAGAGAACACCTTTGCCTTCCATCACAGGCTTCGATGCAGATGGGCCGATATTACCCAAACCTAATACAGCTGTACCGTTTGAAATAACACCAACTAAGTTTCCTTTAGATGTGTAGTCGTAAACTTTAGATTCGTCTTTGGCGATCGCTTTACACGGGGCTGCTACACCGGGCGAATACGCCAGTGATAAGTCTTTTTCCGTCGCGCACGGTTTTGACGAAATGACTTCAATTTTACCGGGCTTGCCTTTTGAGTGGTACTCTAATGCTTCTTGATCGAAATTCCCGCTACTCATAATATTACCTCTAAATTTCTTTTATGCGGCTATGAACCTAAGATGTGGTCCTACAGCGTGGGTTATTAAAATAAGGTCCTATTAAAAGGGGGTTAGGCCCTGTTGTCAATTTGATCTAAAATCTTTCAAAATTTCGTAAGAAAGTTTTAACCCAACCTTAGGGCCTGGTCGTCTAATGAGCATAGGTGCTTATGGATAAGCGCTTAAGTAAGAGGCAAGAATGCTTCTTGGGGCAAATGGATCAAGGAGGATCGCATGAGACGGATTTCAATTTGGATAGCTATAATTATGATTCACAGTGGCTATAGCGTGTTTGCGTCGTCAACTGTGGACTTTAACAAGGAGATCGAAATGGTGTCACAAGATCAGTTCAATACGCACATGGATACGCTCAGTAAAACGCGTGTAACCGAAGCAGCTGTAGACTTTGAGAACAGATATCGCAAAGCCTCTCCTTCAAAAACTTTAACATTTTTTCCGTTAAGGCTACGTGCTAAACCGTCGCCAAAGCCAAAGACTAAAGTCGCTGAATCGACAAAGCCAGCACCCGGTGTAACGGGTGAAGCAAGAACAGATCTTAATCAACTCTATCGGGAGCAAGTCCTATGAAGAAATCTTGAGAAAGTTTGTAGTGAATGTGTTTAGTCGGTGTGTTTAATTTTCCACAGATAGTGCATACTGTCTTTTGAACGGGGGTTCATTAAAAAAATTGTAAAATCCTACTCCTTGGTTATCATTTTAGATGAAGAATAAAATGATAACTAAGGAGTTTTTTTATGTCGGGAGCTTCCAAAGCTAAATCGCCTCGGGATGTTGTAATTGTGGAGGGTTTTAGAACTCCGTTCGTAAAGTCGGGCGATAAATTTGCTGGTGTTCATCCAGCAGATCTAGGCAAAGTGGCTTTAAAAGCCGTGATTGCAAAAACAAATCTAAATACAAATGAAGTGGACGAAGTTATCATTGGTAACACAGGAAATCCTCCAGACGCGGTGAATATTTCTCGCGTGGTGGCGCTGGGATCAGGCATTCCACAAAAAACATCGGCGTACACAGTTCACCGTAACTGCGCTTCGGCTCTAGAAAGTATTTCTAACGGGTTTGAAAAAATTCGCAGTGGGACAATGGATGTGATCGTGGCCGGTGGTACAGAGAATATGTCTCAGATGCCCATCTTGATGCCGCAAAAATTCCAAAAAATATTTATGGATCTTCCGCGCGCTAAAGGTCCTTCGCAAGCGTTGCCTTTATTATGGAAATTATTTAAAACTGACGTTAAGCAAATCAAAGCGATGTTATCAGGCGATATGCGTAATGAGTTAATGCCGACAGCAGCGGTGATGCAAGGTCTGACGGATCCCTTTGTTGGAATCAACATGGGGCAGACGGCAGAAATCTTAGCAAAAGAGTGGGGCTTGTCCCGCCAAGTGCAAGACGAATTTGCATTGCGTTCTCATAAGTTAGCGTCTGGTGCTAAAGAAAAACTTCGCGAAGAAATTGCGCCGGTGGCGATGGCTCCTGATTACAAAGAAACGATCGTCGATGATATCGGTCCTCGTGAAACGCAAACGCTCGAAGCATTAAATAAATTAAAACCCTTCTTTGATAAAGAAACGGGAACAATCACCGCGGGTAACTCGTGCCCGATCACAGATGGTGCGGCGATGGTGTTGCTGATGTCGCGTGAAAAAGCAGAATCACTTGGGTATAAACCGTTGGCTCGCATTTTATCATATGGTTTTGCTGGTTTAGAACCAGAGCGTATGGGGTTAGGTCCTGTGTACTCGACTCCTGTAGCGCTCAAACGCGCGGGTCTTCAAATGAAAGACATGGGCCTTGTAGAGTTGAATGAAGCCTTCGCTGCGCAAGTGTTGTCATGTCAGAAAGCATTCGATTCTGATGAGTTTGCGAAAAATAAATTAGGATTATCACATAAAATTGGCGAAGTGAGATCTGAGATTCTTAACGTTAATGGCGGCGCGATTGCGCTAGGTCATCCGGTGGGAGCAACAGGAACTCGTATCACTTTGACTTTGATGCGTGAAATGCGTCGTCGTAGTGTTCAGTTTGGTTTAGCGACATTGTGTATCGGTGGCGGTCAAGGTGGATCAATCATTATCGAGAATGAAAATTAAAGGCTGGGGATTCAAATGAGCATGCAAGATAGTTTTAAAGTAAAATACAGTGGTGATATTGCGACATTAGAAATGGATCTTCAAGGCGAGAAAGTAAATAAACTTTCTACAGCCGTGATGGGCCGATTTAAAGACGTGATCGAAGAGGTTTCAAAATCGAGAGCAAAAGTATTTATCATTAAATCACTTAAGCCAAAGATCTTCGTTGCGGGCGCCGATATCGAGGAAATCAAAAATCTAAAAACTAAAGAAGCGGTGGAAGCCGCAGTTAAAGGTGGCCAAGATATTTTCAACATGCTTGAAGACATGCCTCAAGTTACGATTGCTTCCATAAACGGTGCCTGTGCGGGCGGCGGTTGCGAGATGATCCTAGCCTGTGATTACCGAATCGCATCGGAAGATCCGTCAACGCGTATCGGTTTGCCAGAAACTCAGTTGGGTATCATTCCCGGTTTTGGTGGCTGCGTTCGTCTGCCTCGTACAATCGGTATTCAAGCGGCGCTTGATATTATTTTAGCGGGCAAGTTACTCAATGGTAAGAAGGCAAAGAAAGCGGGTCTGGTAGACAAGCTGGTTCATCAAGGTATTTTGGAAGAAGAAACGTTGAAATGGGCGAATCAAATCATCAAAGATGGTTCGGGGAAACGTCGCAAGCAATTTCAACCTCAAGGCTTGGTAGCTAAAATTCTTGAAGGCGGTTTAGGTCGCGGTGTTGTTTTCAGTAAAGCTAAAGGAGCAACTCTGAAGGCGACGCGTGGTCATTACCCAGCTCCGATCGCAGCGTTGCAAGTAGTTAAAGAAACGTACGGTATGAGCGATCGCCAGAAAGCTCTTGATATAGAACGAAAATATTTTGGCGAAATGGCATTAACAGATGTATCTAAAAACCTTATTCACGTATTTTATTTAACTGAAATGGTAAAAAAGCAAACGGGTTTGCCAGCAGGCAGCTCGGCAAAAGCGAAAGACGTTAAAGCCGTTGGCGTTCTTGGCGCGGGAACGATGGGTGGTGGTATTGCCTACATCGGTGCGGACAAAGGCGTTCATATGCGCGTGAAAGATATTAATCATGATGCTTTAAATAAAGCGTACAAGCATGCTTCGGATATCTGGGCAAAGCTGGTTAAGAAAAGAGTGATCGATAAATTCCAAGCCAAACAAAAAATGGATTTAGTATCGGGTGGTTTAGATTACTCTGGTTTTAAAACATTAGATGTTGTGATTGAAGCGATCGTTGAAGATATGAATATCAAACGTAAAGTGATTGCAGAAACGGCGGGACAAATGCGTTCGGATGCAATCATTGTAACGAACACATCATCATTAAGCGTAACTGAAATGGGTCAAGCGCATCCAAAACCAGAAAATTTTGCGGGTATGCACTTTTTCAATCCGGTAGATAAAATGCCATTGGTTGAAGTTATCCGTGGTCCACAGTCTAGCGATGAAACGATTGCCACGATTTTTGAGTTGTCTAAAAAAATGGGAAAAATGCCCGTTGTTGTAAAAGACGGACCGGGTTTCCTAGTGAATCGCTTGTTGATTCCTTATTTGAATGAAGCCACTTTCTTGTTTCAAGAAGGAATGGATATTAAAACTCTAGATGATTATTACGTAAAACATTTCGGTATGCCCATGGGCCCATTAGCCTTGATGGACGAAGTAGGCTTAGACGTGGGTATCAAAGTTGTGAAGATCTTTAACAAAGCCTTTGGCGCCCGAATACAAGTGCCTGACGTAATGGAAAAGATTTCTAAATCTGGCCGCTTAGGTAAAAAGAATGGAAAAGGTTTCTACAAATATTCACCTGAAGGCAAACGCCTAGAGCCAGATGAAACAATGTATGCCGATATGGGTTTATCAGCACCAACAAGTCCAATCCCTGAGAAGGAATGTATAGAACGCGGTATTTTTGCGATGGTTAACGAATGTGCCTCAGCATTGTACGAAGACCGCATTGTAGAAACTCCAGACGAAGTCGATCTAGCCATGATTATGGGCACAGGATTCCCTCCATTCCGAGGCGGACTATGTCGCTACGCTGACAGCGTAGGTTCACAAAACATCGCCAATGCATTAGAGCAGTACTCAATGCAGCGATCTGCACCACGATTGAAACCTATGGCCGCGCTGAACGCAATGGCCAAAGAGAATAAGAAATTTTATACGAAGTAGAATTTAAACTTTAAAGTTTGAGCATAATGAGAGCGCCAATCCATATACGATTGGCGTTTTTGCTTCTTTCAGCGATCCCTTCGGTTGTCAGCAGCCGTTGGGCGTTCGACGTAACCGTTTCCGTTCCGTCTGCGGAAAAGTCGGCTGCTGACTTTTTGAAACGCGCTGTGTTTTACGATGTTACCGTTTCCTCTTTCTGTTTGATGCGCCGGGCTCCAGAATGTTAGGTGGTACCTTTTTTATCCGATTTGTTGAAATATGTTTAGTGCCTATTAAACGGAGTGGTCGATGTATAAATCGTGCGAAAAATATTTAGATAATGATGAATTGCTAACATTCTTAAACTCAACCAAAGAAAAGTATTCTCAGTTTTTTGATTTTGAATCGATCGGAAAAAGTTCGCTGGGTGAAGATATTTATCTCGTTACTTTGACCGACAAAGAGTACAAACATCATTCTGAAAAACCGGCGTTTTGGATTGATGCTAATATTCATGCGAGTGAAGTGACGGGGACTCAAGGCGTTTTGTTTTTTATTGAGCGTTTGCTTGATGAGGAACATAAGGATTGTTCTAAACATAAAGAACTCATGAAAAAAATGACTTACTATTTATTGCCTCGGTTTTCTCCTGATGGGGCGCGCGCTTTCTTCAAAGAGTCGAATTCATTTCGTTCTACGCCGCTTGAGATGGCCTATGAGTATTCTAATTTTAAACGCCAGGATTTAGACGGCGATGGTGAAATCACTTTAATGCGCTGGAAAGACAAAGCGGGACCGTTTAAGGAATTAGCGGGGCATCCCGGTGTTTTGGTTCCTCGTGAAGCCAGTGATTTTAGTTTAGATTCTGAAGATTACTACCAAGTCGTTCCTGAGGGAACGTGGAATCAGTTTGATGGTTTTAAGAAAACTAAGAATTACGATTTTGGATATGATTTCAATCGGCAGTCGCCCTCGTTCTTTGCTCCGGAAGGTATTCAGAGAGGCGCCGGCACGTTACCTTTAGAGTTTCCTGAAACGCGGGCAGTGGCCGAAGCGATTCGACGTCGAAAAAACATTTTTGCTTCGAACTCCTACCACACCTATGGTGGTTTTATTATTAAAACCCCAGCGAACGTAGCCGAGTCCTCTATCCCCTTAGAGGATCGTATTCGTTCTGAAATGATTGCAGAGCTATTGCAGAAAAACACCCAGTATTCGATTCACTCGGGTGGAGACGACTTTGTATATGTTCCAGGACAACCTCTGCCGGGTACATTTGATGAGTGGTACTATTTGCACCTAGGGATCATGGGAATGACAATCGAATATTGGGACGTTTGGAAGCACGCCGGTATGTCTTGGAAAAAGGCTGTTGAGAAATACGAAACGTTGTCATCAGAAAATATGGTTAAGCTGCTAACTTGGGCCAAAGAGAATTTAAAACGCGAACAGTACTTTAAAGAATGGACTAGTTACGATCATCCGCAATTGGGCAAAATTGAAATCGGCGGATTTAAGACGGCATTCTTTTTAACAAATCCTCCCATTCCTTATTTAGCCAAAGAAATTGAAAACGTTTTTGAAGGCAGCTTTGCTGTTTCTAGAATGGCGCCGCTAGCAGAAATTGATTCCGTCGTTAGTAAGAAAATCGATGGCAATATGTCGCAAGTCAC
>CAZCHT010000097.1:0-16984 GCA_964498705.1 uncultured Bdellovibrio sp.
TAATAGAAATAATTGAAACCTTTCTAGAGCAGTGTCCGAATCTTAAAATAATTAATTTTACATCTAACGGTCTTAACTTTGAACAGCTAAAAAAAGTAGCTACGTATTTAAATAGCTTAAGCGGCAAATTGATCGGGCTAAATATAAGCATCGATGGACCCGCTGATATTCATGATTCGCTTCGCGGCATCCCCGGTGGTTATCAAAAGGCTATCGATGCTTACAAAATGGTTCGTACGTTTTCAAATATTAAAAGCGCGGCAGCCATGACGTTATTTCCCATCAATCACACATTAGTCGGTGAAACAATTCAAAATTTAACTAAAGATATAAGCGACTTTGCTATTAAAGATTTACATTTAAATTATCCGCACTCGTCCGGTCACTACTACTCAAACACTAAAATTTCATTCAAAAACAAAATCGACATATCCGCCGTGAAACCCTACTTCAAACGAACGCATTTTGGTTTTAGCCCGTTCGAAAAATTGGAACGCATTTATCAGGAAAAACTGATCGAGTTTACAGAAACAGGAAAGACTCCTATCAAATGCGCTGCCATTCGATCCAATATTTATATTGCTGAAAATGGAGATGTTTATCCATGCACTATATGGGATGAAAAATTAGGATCCCTACGTGAAACTGACTACAATTTATCTTCTATCCTTGGATTAACGACATCAGAACGAGCAAAGGCCAAGATATCTCAAAAAAATTGTCCCAACTGCTGGAGTCCGTGCGAAGCGTTTCCCTCGCTTCTTACTGATTTAAAGGGTTCACTAATATAACTAACTCAGCATCTGAATTTTAAAAATGTATAGGATTGTTCTTTCATATACAGGATTTCTTTCTTACACCTCTTCAGAACCGGTGTTACTTTTTCAGCATCTAAGACTTCGGGCTTCGGAGAATAAAACGGCGAATCAAACAGATAAAAGCAAGATTCTGGTTTGATGAATGCAGTCAGTTCACCTACAGATTTTATTTCGATGCTTTTCATCCGCATTGGGAAGAAGAAATCGATGACTGGAGTATTTGTATTGTACTTAATAAGTAGACACTGAGATTCGATATTAATGGCACTAAGAATTCTATACTGGTCAACTTGCGCGGTTTCAAAAGGATAGGGTCTAGAAATAAAAAAACCATGGTCTATGCTTAGCATTGCAAAAAGTGCAAGACAGCCACCCAAAAAGCCCATCTTACTAAGGTAAGTTTCCTTAAGTTTCGGAATTAAACGCGGTAAAAATCTATAGAAAATTCCATAACCAATTAAAATCTCGAGAATAAAAAAGTTAACAGAGTACTTTTCTCCTGATCGTAGTCCCTCAATATGGACTAGGATCACAAAACTAAACATAAATAGGTACATTAGAGATACAAAAAATAACTTTGCAGTATTCGCATTGAGTTCTCGTTTTCCCAATTCACGACATGTCCCTAACGGCAGGACTAATGCAGCGACACCCAACGCAATGTATGTTAGTAAAGAGACATTCCCAAATTTTAAATTAAGATCATGTTGACCTAAAATATTATTTCTTAAGACACTGGAAACATTACCGATCAATGCCAAAATACTTTCTGCACCAATATCTTTACCATGTACAAAGGTATCTCCGCCGGGACTCATGTAGCCAGCAATGGTAGCCGATCTTAATGACAAGAGGCCAGTCAGTAAGGAAAGTTTTCTAAATGATAGATGTTTACGGTCGGAAAACAGGGTTAGATAAAGTAAGATAGGCATGCCCAGAATTATAGAAAGTTCGAAGCGAAAAAAGCTGGCAATTAAACCACATACAATACCCAAATTTATAAATTTTTCTTCGCGTTCATCTAGATATCGCAGGAAAAAGTAAAAAGTCAGCAGAACAAATAACAACGAAAATGTTCCGTACTCGATAGACGTCAAATTGTATTGCACAAAGCGTGAAAGACCGAACGTAAAAAGAACAAGCAGCCCTAGCAGACTACTACGAAAAAAAACTTTCCCTACTAGGAATGATGTTAGCAATATAAACAAACCACCGATTCTATTTATAAATGATAGGTGATCCAGGTTTACACTTATGTTGAATAAATACATTACCGGATCAATAAGAACTTTCTCATACGATCTAATATCGACGCTATAGAAGTAATCGAAAACGGAACTAAATTGTTCGAATGTGTTGGTCAAAACCAAAGGCAGTAAATCGATACGTCCATTAATTGCCCCCCGTAGTGAAACGAAAATGAAGAAGCTAGAAATCGCCAACACACCGCAAACTTCCATTAGGACACGTCGATCAGCGCGGACGACTTCGTTTCCAAAGATAATTAAGTTACGCAAAAAATAGCCAATTAGAAAATAAAAAATAAGACAGTTAGCAAGCTTAAATAGGTCATTTTCAACCAAATAGAGAACTATTGATCCATTCTGGTAGCAAACCAAAACCGCAACAAAATAAAATACAAAGAGTAGAGCGGCATTTGTTTTACTAAGCACGTATTTGGCTCCTTATCAGTATTCAAACTAACATCGAGAAAGTGATTTTTTTAGGGTAATACATCTAATTTTTCGTTTCCTAACTTAAGGTCCTAACGCGTGCTACCTACTGTCGAGATACTATTCAGTTACAATTTAAATAGGCGGATTCAGGTGACTCAAAAAGCAAATTCACAAATAAAAAATGTAAGTTTCCCATTCATGGGTATGTATATTGGAATATTTCACACTCCGCCTATTCGAAATCGTTTTTTTTGCAACTCGGAGATTTATAAATGAAAATGAACTTAATCGTAATGCTGGGCTTTTTTTCGGCGATTGTATCTGCGCAGAATAGCAACTCTGATTTAACACCATTCGTTCCCCCTAATATCTGCGCCCCCGCGGTTCCTTCGATGCAATTTCGGCATCTTAAAGCCAAGCAACAAACCATTACATCTGAAAACCAATTTCTTCAAGGAACAGCTTTTGAAAATATTCCCGGTGGTTACCATGCTGTCCCTCAAATTAAAACCGACGACGACGGTTTTTCTAAAGAAAACGTAAAAATTGTTGATCGAAGCAAATGGACAAAAAAAAATTGTGACGGCAAAGAATGCAAATGCGGACTGAATCAAAAAACAATAGCGGAACGAATTCAAGACTGCCAAAAACATCCAGTTATAGGTAAGCAATCTACCTGGATTGGAGCCACTAACGGAAATTCTGGTCAAGTCACTTGGAAATTGGTCGCACGCGGTGGTGACGTTTTTGGTGAAGGCGTGGGTACAATCGGCCAGGAAGTTTGGCAAGATCAACACACTGGATTTCTTTGGTCATCTCGAGTGGCATTGGGTGTAAATTGGTGCAAAGCCACTGGCAGTAATTTCATAACAAATAATCCTACTGCCGAAGCCGATCCATCGGGTTATTGCTCGCATGTATCTTATCAAAACACAGGCGTCGGCCCAGAAGTTAAAGCAGCCAGCGCTTGCTTTGAAGATATGGAAAAGTTCTTTACTCAAAATGATCCTGAAATAAGAAATGAAGGAAAAGTTGGTTTAGGCTTGAAGTCCGCTCCGAAAGTTGCTTGGCGCCTGCCAACGGCAGACGACTATTCCTTAGCTAATATTCATGGTATCCGTTTCGTTTTTCCCGACATGCTTCACAACGGCAACTGGGAATGGACGGCGATGATATTGTCATCTAACCGAAGTTCAGCTTGGGATTTTTCAACTGATTATGGCGGAATGGGTAACGATAATCGCCGAGGACTTAACGGTGCTCGCTGCATAGGACGATAAAAGAAGCCTAAGTATTCCGAATTCAAATGCTCTTTTATTAGTGCTACATAGCTATCTGCACTTTACGGTTGAGTTTTCGTGCATTGGGTACCAAAATTAAAATGATATGGGAAAACGTCTATCTACATTTTTTTTGGTCTCTTTATCGATCACTCTTGCATTGGCCCAGACAAAACCAGCACCTATAAAACTAGTTTTACCATCTAGTCAGCCGGCAAAAACAAAACCAATCCAACCAACTACCACAAATCCTAGCCAATCCTCTAACAACGGCATTGAAAGCAAAGAATTTGCCGCCGGCGATTTTTACCAAATGAAAACCATTGCCGGAAATGGAAATTTAACAATTGTAAAGTCGCCAACACCAGGTACTAAAGTGAGCGTCACAAAACCAAAGGCAGGTTCACGATGCGAACTACAAATATTCAAATCTCCGGAATTTGGCCTGATGATAAGGTCGGCTAGTAAAAGCGGCGATACCTGCACGATGGACGGCAATATCTCTGTACCTAACGATGTAGTCTTTAAAGGATCTTTGGAGTCTGGAAGTTTTAAAATTAATGGCGTCAAAATTGTTTCTGAATTAACTATGGGTTCAGGAGATATCACTCTCGAAGGTATTGCTTCAGCACCACAACTAACCATTAAAAGAGGATCTATTAATTTAGAGCGCTGGGATAACGGCGTAACATTCAAAGTTCTAGACAATGCGAATGTTCGCTGCAATTTCGCCAATGTTACAAAGATCGGTGCGTTTTCTATTGAATCCCGCGATGGCCTTACCGAATTAAATATTCCAAAAAATTTTGGGGACGCGCCGAACACGAATTACGATATTAACTTTAAAACGGAAATGGGCGAGCTCATCATCAAGCGAAATTGATCTTATGACAAATCGCGAATTTTTTAAAAAAATTAATGCACAAATTCATCCATTGGCTGAAGAAGTCACAATCTGTCGCGGAGAAGTTGAAGAAAATTTATTTGACGCGCGAACGGCGCCTGCAGAGCTGCTAGCTCGTTTTGTGGATGAACTTGGAACTAGTTTTGGAATTGGTGTCGATTTGAATCGACTTCAACAATTTAGCTTTCAAGCGGCTGATGGAATTAGTTATTTTGAAGACAAGCTGATGGCCGTTTACTCTGGCGGAAAACAGGACTATCTCAACTACTCTATTGATGTAAAAGTTCCCCATGATGACTATTGCGTGAACTTCTATTTAGATAGTTTAAAATCGGCGGCAAAATTTTACGATCTTGATATAGACTCCTACCCTCGTCCCGCGCTACCCGAAGGCGCCACTTTAGCTACCCCATTTGGGCATGGCCTCGCACCTGGCATGGATCGACAAGATGTTTACTTTTGTCATCCCGATTTAGCGTACGTGTCCGATTTTTATAAACTTCCTGCACCTTCAATTGTAACATTATCCAAAATTGATGCGGATTTAACGATAACTAAAGTATTTGGATTATCCTATTCAACATCATCGTTGACGCCACTTAAGTTAAAACGTTATTTTTATCCTCAAGACCCAAACATGACTTACATTCTATTTGATGAGGTGCAATCGTGAAAACGACTGTCTTTGAGGGATTCCCGGTAGTGGCTTATGATTTATCGGCCTACGAATCTATTTTAGAACCTTTTTGTAAATTCATGCTCTCTCCTGAGGGCGAGAAATTCACTTTAGGTGACGATTACGAAACCGACCGTGTAAATATCTGGGACTTAGATGAAAATGCCGTCAAGTTAATGGCCGCCATTTTTGACACGTATTGCCTGCAATACCTTGAAGATACTCATCCTAAGTTTAAAGGTCAAAAATCAAATTTTATTTTGGAAAAAGATGCCTGGCTGACAACTCCTGAAACCAAGCAACATGTTCGCATTCATAATCACCTCCCCCCCTTCATCCGTGCTGAAGATGCAGGTGAATTGATCACTGTCTTTTATGTCCATCTAGATGAAACCATCGGTGAAAATAATGGTCCATTAGAGCTTTTCCACGCTCCCAATCAGAACCCAGCCCATATTTGGACTCCTAAAACATACAATTTAATTTTGATGACGCCCGAAGTTTGGCATCGAGCGCGACCATTCACGGGTCAGCGCTTTTCTTTAGCCACAGATATCAAAGTTAGAACCACTTAGTAGGAAATAAATGTTTCACGTTTTTGAAAGTGTCTATTTTGATTTTCACCATGGCATTGCCGACCACGGCTATGATTCGCTAGTCATTGGTACTACAGAAGGATTCAATTCCAGCCTATTTTCGGGGAAATTTTTTTCGTCATTTGAAAATTTTGTCTCTCAAGAACTTAAAGGGGACCCAAGTGAAATCTGGAAATACCTTCGCCAATATCCAAGAAAATCGTCTCGTCTGATAGTCTATCTTAGCGTCGATATACTTCTTAGATTACAAATGGAGCTTTGGAAAAATATATTACCTCGAGCTAACAACGAAACACTCGTGTTACTTCATAAAATGTACATGGAAGACTGCAAGTTCCGCCGTTTCCTATCGACAAACATAGAGAGTGACGCCTCAAAACGCGGTTACACTCTGCTCAAACCGCTAGACAAAGTAGCGCTAGAAAAAACTATATCTGATACCCACAACGTTCCGTTTCTTAAACAGCTCGATAAAAACGACCTGAGTTTTGAATATCAATTAAGCGATCTATTTTATAATCCAAACTCGGCCTTGAAAAAAACCGTCTTGGATAAAATTAAATACTTTACTTGGTCAAACTGGCTAGCCGAACTTGAAATTTTGAAATGCGACATTTTAAACGGAATCATCGATGTCAATCGCCTTCTTCCCGAGGACATGTTTATTGATACTAGTGATCCGACTCAGCTGTTCAATCAAATCATTGGTCATCCGTACCTAAGCTGGATAACAGATTTAGAGTTTTACTCTAATAATTTTGATTTTATCGAGTCTGCTTACGACAAAAATATTTTTAAAAAGATTTACGCCCGTTTCTATAGCCTATGGCAAGTTAACGGCGAGGACATGAGCGAACTCATCGACCTTATCTACTCCCATCAATACGAGAAATTACTCTACCGAGATATTCAACGCAGTTTCGGTTGTGTCTATTCAGCGGGTCGTTTTCGTAATCGCATGAATCAAGTTTTAATTTCTTGGATTTACGCATCCAAACGAAGCTGCAACGCGGATGCGTTAAAGTCGTTAAGTCTTAGTTAAAATATCAAAATTTCGCTGAATCTAACTTGTTCATACACCTAAAAACAGATGTACTTGATATCTAAATGAGGTTAGTGTTTTCGTTGGAATCTTCACAGGGGGCCCATTGAGCAAGGATTTGATCGTCTATTTAAAAACTACCGATACTTGCCAACTTAATTGTGATCATTGTTTTACAAATGGTCAGAATGGAAAAAAAGGCTGGTTTGATGTACCGAAAACTATCGATTTTTTTCAACGTCTAAAAAAATACCAACCCAACTATGAATATGGACACTTTGCCTTACATGGTGGCGAACCCATGTTATGTCCTACCGAACTTTTATTTGAAGCCTATAATGGAATCAAAGATCTGTGGCCAAAACTTTGGTGGACTGTTCAAACCAATCTAACTTATGCGTTGACCGAAGATAAACTGCGAGTGTTTGATCAAATCTGCAATAAAGTTATTGGTACATCTTGGGACTACGGTATCCGCTGGAAAACGCCAAAGCAAAAAGAACTTTGGGCAAAAAACGTTAAGCAGCTCACTAGCACAGGTCACAAAGTCACAGTGATGGTCAGTTTGAATAAAAAATTAATTCAAGAAATGGAACCCATCGATATCATTAACGAGTGCGCTGAGCTGGGCATCCAACACATTAATTTTGAACGCATTACCAATGCTGGCAATGCCTCTATAAACTCTAGCGTATTTCCGACAAACAAAGAACTCGATGCTTGGATCATGAAAATGTGGCATCAAACCCAAGAACACAAAACTTGGACCTACATTTCAAATATGTTTTTAGATTCTATATTCACATCTTTAGTATATAATACCTATTCTGGCTGCCGTTCTCGTCAGTGTGAGCAAAAAATTCTGACGATCAATGCTGATGGCACTGTAGGTGGTTGCCCAAATGAAGCCACTCACAAACACTATGGCCGTATTGATGATACGATTGAAAAAATCATGTATAGTCCATGCCGCATATGCAATATCCAAAATGAAGCGGTAAGAAACGATGTTTGCAGCACTTGTCCTGTTTACGATATCTGCAATGGCGATTGCCATCAGCTAGATTGGCAAGATGATGTGTGCGCAGCCCCAAAAAGTTTAATGATCCAGTTGCGCGAGCAAAATAATCAGACCCTATATAAAGAAATTATGAATGGCTTCATGGGGCAGGAATGAATCTACCGGTAGAAAATCTGTACGCTAAATTCGGAGACCCTTATCGCGTCGTTGAGTTTCGCGCATTTTCATTTAACACATGCCGTGCCGGCTGTAAGAATTGTTTTTACCAAAAAACAAATAATGAATTTTACGATTTTCAAAAATGCTACGATATGGCGGTTGAGTTTAAGAAAAATAACTACACGCTGGAAACGTTTTACATTCTACCTACCGATATTTTCGAAAATGATTTTAATTACCGCGTATTTTACGACGAGAAATTTAAAAGTGTAGCCAAGCTATTTAACTATATTGGCGTCGCTTCTACATTACGTCATGGCTACGATCAAAAAATATTCGATTATTTCTTTCACGAGTTTCCAGGGCTCAGGATCGAGCTTCATGTAAATCTTTTGGAAGAAGAAATTGGCAAGCCAGAATACGTTCGATTTCTTAGCTCAACATTGACTCAGATTAAACAGCAATATGGCGATAATATTCTTATTAACTTAGCATTGAACATTGGCTCAGAGTGGAGCTTGGAAATGCTGAATGAAGTGAAATCTTTGGTCAGCCAGTACTCGCAAGATAAAATACTAGAATTGAATTTTACATTTATGTTTAATGATAAAATCAGCCATGCTGAAAAAGCACGATTGATTGAAAGCAGTTATCCAGTGCTAGAGTATTTTGGAAGTGAATTCCAACGCACTGAACGTCGATTCAATAGCCGTACACTTTTACGCAAACCATCGATCACTTTCAAGAATGATCGAATTTATTTATCACCGATTATTCCGTTTGATGAATATATTTTTATGGATCAGCCAGAATATCAACTCGCTGAAACCAATTTCGATTCTTTTTTAAAAACGTATCAGAATATCGAGGCCAAGAACACGCCTCAGCGAGATGAATGCCACAGTTGCGATCATTTTGAGTTCTGCTATGGAAAAGGTTTTTTTTCAATTATGAATCATTATAACTTGCCGTGCTTGCAAGTATGTGGAGGAAAAAATGACAACGGGTCAAGGTAACATAGGCTTAGCAGCTGATAGAACTATTTTTTATACGCGATTTATGGCCGTAGTGAATGATGCCTATTTAGGACCCGGCTCAAGTCTTGTAATTTGGCATGCAGGAAATCCACCGCCTTATCCACCGGCAAATCTTGGCCCCCAAGCATTCCCAACATCAGATCCGGCTACGACGATCGTTCAAGGTTCAAACTTTGATTCGGCTCAAGTGGCTGCAATTTTTAATGCACTTGCCACTTTCGCACAACAGATGACTCGATATAGAATTTATACCTACACTTACAATAGAACACCGGGACCTGCGACTGTAGTTTCTAATTTGACGGCTTTTGACAATGGATATCTATCGGTCGCATCGATTCCTACACCGGCGATTCCGGCTGTCTTTAATCTCGGGGCAAAGATACAGCTTGATCCAGCTACGAATGTCGATCCTTTTATGACAGCTCTCTATAACAGCTTGGTTACTTTCCGAGCGACCGCGGCCAATCAAGTTAATGGAACTTTTTGTCATACATCATGTCACTCATCGTGCCATGGGGCCCGTGGAAGAAGGTAATTTCTGAGTCATTTTAATAGCGACTTCAATGTTATTTATTTACGTGTTGTTCAGGGCTGTAACCTGAACTGCACGCATTGCTTCACATTAGGCAACAAAGATAAATATGAATTGGCAAGTCTGGAACAAATTTCAGAATTTTTGTATAGCATTCGGAAAAATGTAAATCCGAAAGGCGCCGTATTTTATATTCATGGCGGAGAGCCATTCTTGGCCCCACTGGCGCATCTAAAAGCGGTTAATAAAATTATTCGAGAAACGTTTCCAGATATTAAAATTAATATTATTCCTCAAACCAATTTGATGTTTCAGGTGGATGACGAATTTGTGGAATTTATAAAACAAGAATACAATAGCCATATTGGAGTATCTTGGGATTACGGAATTCGTTTTCAAACAACGACCCGTGCTCTTGATGAAGACTTATTTTTAAAAAACTTTAATTACCTTGTAAAAAACAACATAGAAATGGCTGTGGCTATTACGGTTCAAAAACATTTACTGACTCAAAATCCTATTTCTGTTTTGGAACGCCTTAATGGCGCTAAGTCCATTGATTTTGAATTTCTCACTATGTTTGACAAAAAAACTCAAGATTTGAAAGTAAACAACAAAGAATGGTCTAAATTCTATCACCAGATAGTTGAATACTATTCTAAAAACCAAACAACCTGGTCATTGCCTCAAGTTGATCTATTAACAAAAAGTTATATAGAAAATAAAATCTATCAGTGTAAATGTAATTGCTGCCAAAACCGAACGTTCACTATGAACTGCAATGGCACAGTTGGCCTGTGTCCAGATGAAACTTATTTTGCACCCTTTTCTACAGTGAAAGAAATGTCCGGCAATTGGGCCGCTTTTACTACAAAAGCAGAGAGTTCTTATTTAAAACAACTAGGACAAGAAATTAATCCTCTTTGTGCCGAATGCGAATTCTTCGAAGTCTGCGGAGGCAATTGCGAGCCGACTTTATTCGGTGAAAATGATGAAGAGTGTCCTTTGTCTAAGCAATCGATTGCCTATCAATTTAAAAATATTGAAATATTTCAAAATAAACTTTACCAAGCTAAAGAAAATTTAGTTGAGCTAAGAGAGGGAAATCCACCATGCCATTAAAAGCTTTACATGAAATTCCAGAAGAAAACAGACGTAATGTCGGAGTTCCGCTGGCTATTGATCAAATTAAGGAATTTTTTGAAAACAAAAACCTATTTTTCTTTGTCGATTATTCGCAAAGCAAAATTAAAGGGAATATGTTTCTAACCTATCTTTCCAATTTGGATTTACCTTTTGAAATCATGCTAAACGGCACCCCTAAACAAGAAGTTTTCGACTTGTTGAAGACATTTATGGAGACGCGGAATCAAAGCTCATCTGATGTTTTACGGCTAACTGTTGCAGATACTATTCTGACCCATAAGGGGATCGACACATCTCTATGGCTACAAAATAAAGTTTTAAAAACAGACGAAATTAAAGAATTCATTGGTTTAAACCTTGAGCTAGTTAAAAAATGGGACACATTCTTAAGCTCAATGATGATTTTCATGCTTAAGTCATTCCCAGATTTAGAAAAGAATTTAAAAATCTCTGAAACATTTCCCCATTTGAAGGATCCTAATTATATTGGTGGCAACGTCGTTCAGCTATTTAGTATCCCAGGATTTTTAGAATTGTTTTTCTCTGTTCCGTATGCGGGTGAACTATATTATTTCGACGCTCAGTTTGAAGAACTTATGTTTAAAGGAAAAAATCTATTTCACTACTTTCACTGCGATGAGAATACTTTTTTCGGATTTATCAACAGTATCGGTAGTGGCGAAATGACTTCCGAAATGGTAGCTTCTTTCATGAAGCAGGAAGTATAAATGGATGCCTATTTAGCATCGCGGGAGCTGGCCGAAGCTTCACACTTTTACCTTAATATTAATTTTGAAATACTTAACGGTTGTAAATTTAAGTGCCGCGGATGCCACGTTGAAAAAAACTCTCAACAGCCAATTAGCCATGAAGAGTTTCTTAATTTTTCACAGTTAATGCAGAACTTTGAAAAAAGTCTGTATAAGCCGTTTATTGCATTTGTTGGCCCTACAGATTTCCTAAGTGCAGATAATTTTATCACTACCTTTGAATCACCAGAAACAATCGCATTGTTTCATCACTTCAAGCGTCTGTCGCTACAAACGACATATTTAGATGTTAGCAAAGCCGAGATTGCGGCAAAAATTTTGAAAACTTACTATTCTGATATTGAACTTGAAATTAACATCGTAGTGGATCCGGCCCGCATTATGGATTCTGCCTATTTAGGAATTCTTGAAAAAAACAAGAAGACGTTTATGGATTTAGTTGGACGCGACGACGTTCGCACGTTTGGGATTATGAACGTCTACAACTATGATCAGACCAAGATTCCTGAGTTATTGCGCGATTATGATTTCATGCACCAACGCGTGGAACATCTATTTGAAACCACGATCGATTACAATTTCTCGATGGGTAGAAATAAAGATCTCTCCAATGAAGAATTTTTAGATTTAACTTTCAGAATTAGAGACTTATTTAATAGTTCTATAGTGTCCGACGATAAGGCAGAATACCTTCGGTTTAGTTTTGGCAAGCTAACGGATTCGTTGATCGAGCGTCAATACAACTACCGCAACGGGAAACTCTATTACTCACCCTTGCTGTATGAACGATTTGTAACGTTTAAAGATGAATTCGAAGTTCCTATGAAAAATCACACGGCTCGAGAAATAGAAGAGTACGAAATGAAAATCCAGCTAGAACAATACGAAGCGGCCGGAAAAATGGACGAATGTGAATCCTGCACTTTCCTTGGTTCATGCGTGGATCGCGGAATTTTATTTTTAATGAATACGTATCAGACTAAAAAATGTTTGGTGGCTAAAAAAGCTCTTTTTGCCGTCAACTCTATGGGGGCTTTGCCAATACACGATTATGAGTGAAAGTAGCTTTCTATATCATGTTCTTAAAGACAAATTACCGACCAGTTCTGAAATTGAATTACATCTATTCGATTTCTGCAACTTGCGCTGTACATTTTGTGGCCAAGATCACGAAAGCAAAGAAGGCATGCAGCTCATCAGCGACAAAATTCCTCCAGTAAACGATTTTATTTCTAAAAATAGTATTAAAAGCCACATTATCAATATAATGGGCGGTGAGATTTTCAACGATGAAGTCCCCGACCATTTATTTAAAGATTATGAAAGATTAGCGACAGAAATACACGAACATGCTTTGTCATTAGGTCACCAATGCACATTTAATTGGGTCACCAATTTGGTATATAAAAACTCATCGCGAGTGTCTAATTTACTAGCGACATTAAAAGGTAAAGGCATATCCACTAACCTTTCTACATCTTACGATTTCTCTGGCCGGAAAACGACACTGTGGAAAGAAGAGCTTTTTAAACAGAATTTGGAATTGTTTAAAGACAACATCTACACTGTTGGTTTTGTTATGACCAAGCCAACTATTCAGTTTTTGTTGAATGAAAACGATCCCTATTTTGATTACTTGTACAGTCACTTCCCTATTTATTTCGATTTTTACGTTCCTGAAAAAACCGCACGTTTTTTAATGCCTTCGGACCAAGACATGCTAGATGCCTATCTTTTCTTGGCGAAAAGATATCCAAAAGTCAGTCCAGTCAAAGAGCTGCTTACTCGCCGAGAAAATACAATGACATGCTATTCTTTAAATAAGTTAACTCTGCTTCCATCTGGCAAAGAAGTAAAGTGTCGCTACTTAAAATATGAAGCTAAAGATTTTCATCACCCTGTAGACTATGCTTCGAATGAAAACATAGTTACGGCTCATCTTGAGGAAAATGGCTGCCTAGGTTGTGAGTGGTTTGAGCGTTGCAGTTTCCGCTGCTTTGTCCAAGCCGACTGGTCTACACGAGTTAAAACTCCCGAGTGTTTCTTTAAAACTTTCTTCGCCGAAGTTATCGGCGACAGCAACGAGGTTCAAACTTGGAATTAATTATCAAGCCCACTGAACTTTGTAATTTCAAATGCACGTTTTGTAGTTCTACCCATTTGGTAGATGATAAACGTGTTCAACTCAGTCACGATAACATTTTTGCATTCCTAAAGCGCTTTCCGGATACATCAACTATTATTGTCAATGGAGGCGACCCGCTCATGATGTCACCCGATTACTATTGGAAAATTCTTCGCTATTTAGAAGATCATAATATGACGACGACATTGTCATTTACTTCAAATTTATGGGCGTTTTATAAAAACCCAGATATGTGGGCCGAACTCTTCAAACACCCGCAAGTAGGCGTCAGCACCTCATTTAACTATGGAAACACGCGAAGAATTACTAAAGAACGCGTGTACACAGAAGAAGACTTCTGGAAAGTTTCTGATCTATTTTTAGAAAAGGTTGGCTATCGACCGTCTTTCATTTCGGTCATTACTGACGAAAATTTTGCAACGGCTCTTGATAACGTTTATTTAGCGAAACGAATGAATGTTGAATGCAAATTGAATTACGCCCTAGCTTCAGGCGACCAGGGTTCATCTTTCTTAATGGGCAAAATATACGAAGTGTATCTGCAGATCATCCGTCTTGGTTTGGTTGAATGGGAATATAATTCAAAACAAATCATTCGAAAAAAGTATGCTACTGCGACCTCGTGTCCACTTAACCGCGCCTGTGATGAAACGATCCGATGCTTGCAGCCAGAGGGTGATTATTACAGCTGTGGTGCTTTTGGCGACGACAAACAATATCCGATCAACTTCCAAGACGAAGTCATCGATGGTAAAAAAATATTGCCATTGAAGGACGTAGCCTCTATCGCTTATTTAAAAGAAGACTGTTTAGCGTGTCCGTTATTTGAAATTTGCAATGGCTGTAAGAAAAATATTTCTGACATCAAGCGAATGGATCGCGTAGAAGAGCACTGCAATACGATGCAAAGAAATATGACTGAGCTCAACAGTTTAGTGAACTATGGACAGCATTAGTATTTCTTTAAATCCGTCGTACTATTGCAATTTTCGCTGCGATTTTTGTTATCTTAGCGAAAAGCAACTTTCGTCCTCTATGAAAATAGCTCCGGAAGATCTTTATCAGCGCTTACTCGAAGTTTCAATGCATCGGAAAATTGATCATATCGATTTATACGGCGGTGAAATTGGCATACTTCCTCAATCTTATTTGACTGAAATTCAAGATGTTATTAAATACTTCTATACAGACCCCATAAGCATCATCAGCAATTTGAAAGTAGTAAACCCGTACTTTCGCTCACCCAATATTGACCTCTCAGTAAGCTGGGATTACCTGGGCCGCGAAAGTTTTAAAACTGTTTATGAAAATATGAAGACGTTAGAGAGACCCTTTCATATTTTGGTCTTGGCGAGCCGAAAAGTCATAGATTTTACCAACAAAGAACTAGAGCAAATGTGGCTGCTGTTGGCAGACTTACCAAATCTTGCCAGTCTTGAAATTAAACCGTATTCAAAAAACAAACACCATTCTCAAGACGTAAGTTACAACGAATATGAAAACTGGGTCATGACGTGGATTCAAAATTCGCCTCGTTTCAAATTCGAATTTATAAATCAAAAGAAAATCGAGCAGTGTTTATCCCAGAATATTTCTTCATGGTCTGATGATCATCTTTATATTACTCCAAACGGAAAATTTGCGGTCTTAGAGTTTGATGAAAGCCACAATGAATTTTTTATGCCTTTAGAAACTATCGCTGACTACTTCAGCTGGACTTTACAGGAAAAAAGTAAAATTGGTTCAAATGATTTTTGTTCAAACTGCGATTACCTAGGACACTGTTTAAGTGAACATTTACAAGACGTGAAAAACCTAGATAAATCGTGCAACGGCTTTAAAAATTTATTAACTTGGTACAAAAATGAAAGAGCACAAACTTAAACAACTGCTTTTTAATCGCGTTGGCACCTACGATGATAATTTAAACCAATTAAATTACACTGTGGTTACCGATTCGAAGGAAATAATTGACCATGCCGTGGACTATTTCATCGTCCCTTGTCCAGAACTTATTTATCCGTCTAAATCCTACGCTGTTGCTATTCTTTATGCGCATCTTTTAGAAATCAAATTTCAAGATAGTTTCTATGAATCACTAAACGACCCGGAACTTTTTTGCGGCAATGACAAATTTTTCGTTTGCTACCGCGATGATCAAAAGATTTATGATGAAATCCTGAATAGAATTGGTTACGGATCTAACTTCATATTGAAGTTAGATCTTCCTCAAATTGCAAAGACGGTGAAATATTTTGAGCAAGAGTTTTCATTTGATGGTCAACCAGCCTAGCGCTTGATTTTGACTTGTCCGTTGTAAACTCTATTAAGAAATTTATACCCATACTTGGATCTAAACTCTGTGGAATATCGTTTAGGATAGTATTCGCCCGATATTTCTACACCTCTTGGTAACGTAATGGTAACATCACCTTTTTTAGAATCTAATTGAAGTTCGCCTGATCTTGGAAGGTCTGTAAAATCAAGTGTTATTGGGCCCTCTACCAAATCAATCGCTAAAAGTGGACTTGAACCCTTGAAATCAAACGATGTTTTTTTTCCTTTTATTTGCAAGGCGGCTCCCTTACCGTGGACTTCAACAGAGCCTTCGCCAACTTCCAGTACTGAATCAGTAAAATCACCGCTCATTTTTACGTTTCCCTGATTCAAAGTCACATCAAAGTGCAGTGATGTCGGGATCGTTAACGTAAATGCATAGGAACATCTTAAGCTAGAGTTAGTTTGAACCGCGTTAATGATCAATTCTTTGCCAGAGCGAACAACATTGTAAATGCAACTGCTTGCCGCCTGACTTTTATCAGTTTTGATACTGACCTTATTGACCGAGGATGCGAAATTCACATTTACCTCTGCTTGAGACGCCTCAATCGTAACTTTAAATAGTTCTGTGTATTCTTCATCGCAAAATGCGACTCCGGAAGCTAATAACGTAAGAGACAAAAAGATAAAGTTCTTCATACTGTTAAAACTATCATGCGCTATGGGATTCATCTAGACTAAAGTTGCCGCTAGGACGCAAATTTGACAGATACTGACAAATTGGATAACTTTGTTAAAACACTCAAAGGGAGAAAAATGAAATACCTCATTTTATTTGGTTTATTTTTTGCTTTAAATTCCTTTGGGCAAACAGTTTTTAATTGGGGCATAGATCGCG
>CAZCHT010000098.1:0-16936 GCA_964498705.1 uncultured Bdellovibrio sp.
TTCCTAGTGATTTTTTTGTGCGACATGCTTATTTAAAATCTAAAACTCCAAAACCAAGTATAGGTGATGCCAACCCGGTAAAGGATAATTGTGGTCTTATCTGGTTAGGGCCTATGGTTCCTTTAATTGGTAAAGAAACTGAACTGCTATTACAAATAGTTGAACCCTTATTTAAATCCCATGGATTTGATATGTATGTAGCTCTGATGGTGGCCAATCCAAGAACTGGGATTGTATTATTCTCGATATTCTATGACAAAACAGATCACCAAGAAACAACACAAGCTGAAAAGTTATACAATGTCTTGGGTGAACTAACACAAAATATGGGATATCAGCAATACAGAACCAGTACCATGTATATGGATAAAGTTATGAAACCAGCACCTGAATACAAAGCTTTTTGCGAAAAAATAAAAAAAGCACTGGATCCCAATAATATAATTGCACCGGGAAAGTATGGCATTAAGTAGAATTTTATAGTAAAACTTTTCTATGAAAGAAAAAGTTTTAAACGTTTTTGAATTTCAAGATTATAAAACTCTACTGAATGAAGATTTTTTAATTCGCACAACATTAAATTCTAGTTACTCGTTAAGAGCTTATGCAAGAGATCTAAGTTCAGCGGTCAGTTTTTTATCTGTTGTTATGCGAGGAAAAAACAATTTAAGCATAAATAGCGGAAGAAAAATTTTCCAAAAACTTGGCTTTAAAGATCTTGAACTAGAGTATATTGACAATTTGATCAAAAAAGATATAGCAAAAGATCAGTTTGAAAAACAAGAAGCCATTGAATTTATCAATAAATATTATGCCCATGTGATCTATAAAAAAACCAATATTAAACTTAAATTTCTTGAATCTTTAAATCACTTCATTATCTATGGTTTAATAGAAAGAACTAATAATGTAGATGATTTAATCAATATTACAGAAAAACTGAAAATTCCAAAATCAGTGACTTTAAACATTTTAAATGATTTTGTAATTGATGGTTATATTTTAAATATTGATGATAAATATCAAATAAACAATGAAATGCTAACAAATACTAGCGATGACAAAATTTATTCAATAACTAAAAGTTTTTTTAATTTATTAGTAGATTTAATATTCGAAAATGGCGGAATCGCCATCCCAGACAGATTGATCCACAGTTTTATACTTACTTTAGATGAAGAATCTTATAAATTAGCTATAGAAACACATAAACATTATATTAAAAAAATAAAACGATTGGGGAAGGAATCTTCTGGGAATGATAAAATTATTTTCTCTTCTGATATTTTTTTTACATTAAAATAGCTGTTACTTAGTTTCAAAAAAAAAGACCCTACGCATTTTGTGAATAGGGTCTCGGTAACTTTTTTTGAATTTTAAGAAATGGTTATGGAGCAGCAAATCTACATGTGCTTGGGGATTCGCTCAAGTGGCCTGAGGCGATCAGGTCAAATCTCTGCTGAAAGGCATGAAGAGGTACTTCTTCTAGCTTCCAACTTTGAAAGACCGTAAGACCTGATTTAATTAAACGCTGAACTTCATCTGGGGGAAATCAAGGAGCGCGTTCATAATTTCTAGAACCGTCAATTGAATTGATAATCTGCCAGTTCTGATTGGGCAATTGTAAGGCTACAAACACATGTCCTGAAGCCCAGTTCGTAGGAGATATAACTCTGACCAGTGAGGGACCATTTTATGGACGCCATTTCGACGCCTTTTGCTGGTCGAATTTTGCGTTTTCCCGTCTAAGTTTTGACCAAAACCAAATCTTAAATGGCTTAATTTCGATTTGAAGTCATGAGCCTTTTTGTCAACCCGTTGCCACCGATCAAATTTTTGAGCTTTCTGGGGCAAGACGGCATACTTCAATTAATTGCTGCGTATACGCGATTAAAGCTGTCCTCATAAAAATATACCGACGGATTCAGGATATTTTAGAAACGGAATTGGGAAACTTACCGTGACCGGCTGATTGAACTTTGAAATTCAACATCTGGGTTTTCACGTTCGGCCCATTTCAAATCCCACTCCTGATTCAGTAAAATCACCGGCTGCTCGTTCATATCTCGGTAGATTTGCATTCCACCTTTTAACTCAGCAATAGGCAGACCCGTTGCTTTATCCTTAGGCCAACGAGCCACTGAAAATGGTAAACGATTCTGTTTTACTTCCAAATTATACTCATCCGCCAAACGATGCGCCAGAACTTCGAACTGAAGTTCCCCGACCGCCCCGATGATAGGATCTTGCATACCTACGAAAGGATCGATGAATAATTGAATCGCGCCTTCTTCAGCTAAATGCTTTAGAGCTTCTTGCATTTTAGTACGTTTTAATGCATCTCGAACCGATAATTTTGTGAATAATTCCGGTGCAAATTTTGGGATGTCTTCAAATACCACTTTTCCTTTGGCCGCAATACAATCACCGATAGAAAAATTGCCGGTGTCATTCACGCCAACGATATCACCTGCGTAGGCCACATCCACGGTCTCACGATCGGCGGCTACGAATTGATTGGAATATGCTAATCGAAGTTCTTTTTGAAGGCGCATGTGTTGCACTTTCATACCGCGCTCAAATTTTCCAGAACAAATACGAACAAACGCTACGCGATCGCGATGCCTGCGGTCCATGTTGGCTTGAATTTTAAATACAAAACCAGAGAAATTATCTTCGAGGGGGTTCATCTCTGAGCCTTCTCTTAATTTGCGTGGTTGAACGCCGGGCGCATATTTGCAGAAGAAATCTAGGAATGTGTCGACACCAAAGTTCTGTTTGGCAGAACCGAATGTGACCGGAGATATTTCGCCATTTAAAAAGGCCTGAACGTCGAATGGAGGCAATGCGGATTCAATCAACTCAAGCTCTTCGCGAACTTGTTGAGCCGTTTCGCGATCTAGGAATTCATCGAGTTTTGGATCATCGATTCCGGTGAATGGATATTTAACGACCTCATCGCCCTCGCGGCGCTGATCATAAAACATCAATTCTTTGCTAACTCGATTGTAAATACCTTTAAAACGCTGACCGATACCTAAAGGCCAAGTTACTGGATAGCATTGCATTCCTAAAGTTTTTTCGATCTCATCGATTAACGTTAGTGGATCTTTACCTTCGCGATCGAGTTTATTTACAAATGTGAAAATAGGAATCTGGCGGTAGCGGCAAACTTCGTAAAGTTTCTTGGTTCGCTCCTCGACACCCTTGGCAACGTCGATCAACATGGCGGCGGAATCAACGGCCATCAGAACTCGGTAGGTATCTTCCGAGAAATCTTTATGTCCGGGAGTATCTAATAGGTTGATACGTAAAGAGTTGTAATCAAATGTCATTACAGACGATGTGATCGAGATCCCTTTTTGGCGTTCTAGTTCCATCCAGTCAGAGGTTACGGCTTTTGTGCCGGACTTACCTTTTACTTCCCCAGTTTCGTGAATCACGCCCCCATGATAAAGCAATTTTTCCGTCAACGTCGTTTTACCGGCATCGGGATGGGAAATAATCGCAAAAGTACGACGTCTTAGTATTTCTTTCTGGGAAGTGGCATCTATAAGCATGAAAAAACCGTACCTGAAATTTTTCTCATTGTCATTTGGTTCGAGTTATTTTATTTAGAGGGAAATCGTCTTTAAGGTGGGTTTGGAGCCCAATTTTGTTAAGGAGTCTTATGAAACAGTCTATTCCGTCGCATTTTATTTCCACTTTCTATCATTTTTTCCCACTTTCTAACTTAGAAACCGTGAAAACCGAGCTGAAAAATATTGCTGAAAAGCACAGTACTCTGGGTTTGATCGTTATAGGCCCAGAAGGCTTTAACTCAACTGTGAGCGCGGAATCGGCAGAAAACTTGGCGGCGTTTAAGACATCGCTTCAAACGCACTATAATATTAAAATTAGCAACTTCAAAGATTCGTACTCTGACGTGGCACCGTTCCGCCGATTTAGTGTGAAAGTGCGCGACGAAATCGTGACGGCAGGAATTCCCGGCCGCTCTCCAGAACCTGGAATCAATCATCATTTAACCCCAGAACAGTGGGATAATGTTTTGAAGAACGAAAAAGACTTTGCACTGATTGATACACGTAACTGGTACGAATATAAAATTGGTACCTTTAAAGGCGCGATCAATCCTAATATCGAAAAATTTACTGAATTCCCTGCGTTCTTTGAATCTCAGCAAATTCCAAAAGATAAAAAAATCCTTATATTCTGCACTGGTGGCATCCGCTGCGAAAAAGGAATTTTAGAACTTCAAGACAAGGGCTACAACAATGTATTCCAATTGGACGGCGGCATTCTAAAATACATGGAAGAAAAACCGCGTGAAGAATTCAAAGGTGAATGTTTTGTTTTTGACAACCGTGTTGCGGTTGATGCCGACATGAAACCAAGCACAACCTATAAACTCTGCCCGCACTGCGGCCAACCGGGAAATATCAAAATAGAATGTAAACGCTGTGATGAGCCGGCTTTGCTATGTGAAGCGTGCTTAGAACTTGAGTGGAAAAAAGATACCTGCTCAAAAAACTGCTCGTATCAGTACGAACTTCATCCGGACCGCAAAGGGAAGCACCAAATCCTTCACTACGAAGCCGCACGATTGAGAAAGTAGATTCAAACTTCAATTTTTAGGAGGTACATCCTTGACTTGTACCTCCGAGCATTGAATCTAATTAAATTTATAAAATAATTTCCATCATCAAATAAATAACCGCCGTTAGCCCAAAACCGCAGCCAATGACGCCGTTGACTGTTGTCATTGGGCCAAGTTTGCCTTTCATTCCATTGAATTGTAGGGCACCCCATACGACAAACATAGCGATCCAATATGTAGTTACATTGTTTAGATCCATTGCTATTGGTAAATGAGAGGCACCAACCATGAAGAACAACATTGGGATCGAGAACATTGTGTTTGTGCGTGAACCAAGCAATGCCCGTGCACCTGCCGCGGCCGCAGCTGGATTAGCCGGTTTTCCATCGGCTACGTTTTTTGCATTTTCGATTACGATTTTTTGTGCTGGCCAGATTAAAAACCATACGTTGAACCACATAGTAATGCCAAGCAATGAGCCGGTTAAAATCTTAACACCCCAGTCGCCTTGCAAACTAAATCCAGTATATTTAGCTGTGTGAAGCATCGCCAAACCAGTTACGAATGTCCACATAGCGCCCCAACGGAACCACCATAAAGCTATCGGTAATAGTTTTTGTTGAACTTGCGATTTTGCGGGAGCGTCGGTCTGAGCCATGAACGCGCCTTGCGTGAAGTTAAAATAATACAAGTGACCAATCCAAAGGATCCCAAAAAATATGTGTAACCACTTTAGAAAGAAATGAATTCCTACCACGTTAAACAATGCTAATTCCATAGACAGTTTCTCCTTATAATTAATCTTTACTCTTAAGTAGTAACTCGAGTTTATGAAAGTTTCAAATTGAATATTGTGGGGCACGTGACCCCACAATTAATCTTGTCAGACTATTTCTTGAGAACTATTTTTCCATGACTTCGAGTCGGAACGTTGATGAATAAGCCGTCATTTCTGGAGCGTACATTGACTGAATCATCGCTGAATTGAACTTATAAATCCCAGCAGTTGTCGCTTTGAACCTATGTTTCATCATGTATTCGCCTTTGGGAACATTATCAAAAAAGAAATTCATTAATGAATCGCGCGGCTCTTCGTATCGACTGATCATGTTCCATTGGTAGCCACTTAATAACGAATTGCTTTCAAAACCGGCACCACGTGGATCTTTCAAATGGACATATTCCAGCTGGGATTTTGATTTTATCGTCAGCAACACTTCAATTTCATCACCGACAGTAACCTTGTCGCCCACTTTAAGCTGGGTTAATTTACCGCCCGGTTTAATCAAATAAAATTCACGTTTTAAATCCATAACCGACGAACCCGAAGCATCTGTCATTTCATCTGAACTATAAATCCAAGTTAACCCTGCGAAAACCGGCAAAGCACCTGATTTGGTGATTTTAACTTCACCATCATTTGGCTTAAAGTTTTCCGTTTTCAAAATACGCAACGGTTCTTTCTGATCAATATCAAGAGGATCCAATTTCAGAGTTTCTTTTTTCGATCCCCAATCAATAACCAGTTGAGTGGTGTCTTTGAAGTTCGTCCTCGCCTTTAAGTAATGCATCAACGAGAAGATAGCTTTAGACGTCGCTTTCGTTGATTTCCACTCGTTACCTTTACGGTTAAACAATAACCACTGGGCGATACTATCAATACGATTGTCTGTTGGTTTTAATTGAATCAGAGTCTGCAAAAAGAACGCGTGTTTTTCAACTGTATCGTTGTACCACAACCATGAACGTTCTTCCGGAGTCCATGAATAGCCCGTCAATTCATCTTTTTTACCGCCATCCATCGCACGCTTTAAACTCGTATCCGATTTTTTCGTGTTACCGATACGTTTATAAATATGCGCCATATACGCATGACCCAAAGGCGTGATTAACGTGTCATGCTTTTCAATAAATGGCACCCACACATCAGCAACTTGTTTATTGTAGGATAACTTGTTTAATTTTGAATCGAATGAAGTGAATACATACATTCCGTAGATCAAGAATTGCAATTCGCCTATTTGCGCTTTTAAATATTTTGGAAGTTCTCCGTACACATAATTAAGCGCTTTTTCAAAAAGATCTTTTGGAAATTCGACTCCGTACATAGCCGCTTCGCTTAATCCTTCAAGGACAACCAAAGTGATGTATAAATCTTCACGTCCGCCCGAAAACCAAGAAAAACCACCCGATGGCAATTGACGAGTTTTCAAGTCTTTGAAGATTTCTTCTTTTAATTTTGAAATCGTCGAGGCATCCAAATAAGAAATCAATTCATACGGCGATGTCATACCTTTTGAATTTACGATCCATGGTGTTTCTGTTAATTCCATTAACCGACGTGGGTCCTTTTCTTCCCACGGCAGTGTCACCGTTTTTCGTTTTCCGTTTTTTTCTAGCGCTTTCTTGACAGCATCCTGCAACTGAGGATTTCTTTGATACATCGAATTGATGATTGCTAGTGGAACGTATTTGTTAATTAACTGCTCAGAACAACTATAAGGATAGTTGATTAGACTTGGTACAGAGTTCAAAAGCATAATTGGCAACTGAGGATCAATTTGAAGACTGATGAGCTCATTCACTCGCGTGGTATCTTTCTTATCCCAGTTTTTAAGTTTAAGAGAATTTTGTTTTTCTTTTAAATAGACCAACGTATTTTCAATCAAACGTTGACGTGATGGCAGTATCGAGATCGTTTTCTCTTCTGCATCTGTTTCTTTACCGACCGTTACGATACCTTTGATTTTTACGGCTCCAAGTACTGAAGGCACTTTGACTTTCCATGCCTGCGTGTAGCTATCGCCACCGTTAATTTCGACGGTTTTCTTTAGATTTTGTCCCTTGAACAGTTCGGCCGCATCAATGCCTTCCCCTTTTACTTCTAGCAACAACGCCGCGGACATTTTCACCGTAGTCATATTGTCGACTTTAAGTTTGATCTCGGTGTTATCACCTTCACGTAGGTAGCGAGTTACTAATACGCGAACGAAGAAATCTTTTTGAGACAAAATCACTTGCTCGTCTTCGCCAATTAGACCTTGGCTTGATACAGCTAATAATTTTGTTTTCCACGCTGTAAGCTGATCTGGTGCCTTGAAATCAAGTTTGTTCATATCTTTAGAGACATTGAAAAACGGTTCAAAAACTGCGGTTTCAGAGAAATCTTTTCGAACCTCAATTGGTTTGGCATCTGGAGTTCCCGTCGTGCCTGGTTTTGCAACAGCCGACTCTTCACTTTTCCTCTTCTTATCACTACCATTGGCAGATTTTTCCTCCGGTGAAGCAGCATCGGCCATCGACGCTTTCGCCATCATCGCTGGGGCTGGCGCCCCGGCACCCTTTGTATTGACGCCTCCGAATGCATTACTTCGTCCCTGTGCCATTTCTTTATCAGAGCTTTCATCAAGCTCCGATTGCAAACCTAAAGCGTAATCATTTTCTTGGCGCAAGCGATCGGCATCAATCAACAATAATGGACGATATTTAATACTTTTGTTTTTCTTAAACTTCTCTAGCATCGATTTCAAATCGGGATGAACCCATGCTAAGGCCATAACATTTAGGTATTCGTGCTGAAATTCAGAATCTTGAGACGAATCGAGATTCTGATAAATTTCTTTTAGATAGTCATGATTTCGAGTGGCATAGAACTCTAACGACTGATCATACATCGACACCATCGCCTCTAAATCAGGTACCTTTGATTTATTTACGATTTTTAACTGTGAATTCTGACCGGGTTTTATCGTCGATGTCTTATCAAAACTAATATTCAATTTTTTAAAGTCATTATTCACTTTGATCATCGTTCGACCTTGAATAATCTCGTTGTCAAAAACCGAGAACCACGTAAACGAAGACCCATTGAACATCGATTCTGTCACTTTAACGTCATAGACCTTTACGCCTTGATTCGTTTTAAATATCGGGTTCTCAAGTTGTAACTGGTTTTTTAGTAAGAATCCAACTACGTGACCAGAGTATTCAGAGGACCCAAACAGGATCGATACAGTTTCGCCAATTTTGAACTCTGGTTTAGACTGAAGAGTCACTTCGGGAATATAATACTGACTTAGCTTAACACCATTGTCAGCAATCATTACATAGACATCCGAATCCACTTTCTCGCCGTGAGAATCTTTCGACTGCATAGTAACTTTGAATACGCCTTCGGGCAGACTACCAATGGAAAAATCTGACTTATCTTTAGTTACCGACCAATGGCCTTTGTTTACCGATTTCGTTTTTAAATTAATAAACCCGCGTTTTAAATCCACGCTGCCATATCCGTCTCCGTAATATCGACGGCCGTAGCTAGGCACCGGCTGCGCAAGCTCTTCTTTTATTTTCTTTTTTTCTGCTGCCGTTGGCGGCACCAGTTCAAAAACTTCGTAGTCAACTTTACCGTCAAACAAAGCACCATTTAGATCTTCTAGTTTAACTGTAAATGTAGGTTTTTCATTTTTCTTAAAGAAATCTTTCGCAGCTATCGAGTTGATGAAGAATTCTTTTTTAGACGCCGTATAGTACGCACTAGCATCGATCGATCGGCCGCTCTCATCAAACACAGAGGCCGTCACCACGAAACGCCGCGAATCGCTGCCTTTTGATTTTGGAGTGTAAGTAATGAAGTACTCACCTTTGTCATCCAGAACGCCTTCACCACTAGCGAAATCTTCACCGGCGTCTTGACCCCCATGGTAGCCATCATCCATGTACCAAGGATAATAAACTTGCGAAGAAATTTTATAAACAATGCGTCCTTTTTTTACGGGCGCCCCGTAATAATATTTGCCGACAACTTTAATTTTTACTTCTTTTTCAAATATCCAAGGATCTTTTGCTTTCTCTACCTGGACGAAATAATCGGGGCGTTTGTATTCTTCGACTCGGAAGGAGTCTGAAAAGTTTCTTGAGTAATCATGATTTGCAATCTCTGGCGATGTAGCAGCTAGTTGCACTTGATAGTGACCAAGCATACCCGTCATCGGTAAATCATAGGACCAACTCACGGCACCTTGAACATTAGTTTCTAGAGTTTTTTCTACGACTACTTGATATTGAGGATTCAGTATCTTTACCGATATCTTGGCCGAGTTTAAAACTCGAAATCCAAATGGAACACGTTTTAGCAAAATCGCTTTGATATTGATTTTTTGACCAGGACGATAAATCGGACGATCAAACTCCACCACATATTTTAAGAATTGATAGGTCGGTCGATAGACATATTCGTTTCGATAGCTAGAAATAGAGTCTTGAATTTGCGCAAGACCCATGACAGACGAATATTCGGAATGACCATCCTTATTTTGAAAATCCCAGGTGTCTGGCAAAAGAACAGATCCATCTTTGTCCGTTTTTCGAGTGAATTCCTCTTTCTGAATTGAACCCTTCATTGGAATATCTGAAAGCAAATTACCCGATTCATTATCAAATACATAGAAGTGATGGGAAGGGATACGTTTGCGTTCCGTTTCACCAATAGACTTTTCAGGATCATAGAGTCCTGCCAATTGATACAATAACTGGATATCACTGATGCGTACTTCAGCACCTTGAACGAAGGTTTTACCGGCTTCAATTTTTTCAGTGTCGGAAATAACAACTCGGTACAATCCAGGCCCAAGCTTACCCAAATTAAATTCATTCTTCTGATTCAAGTAAATACTTTTAGGTTCAATACTGAATTTTTTGATCAACTGAGGTTTCTGTTCGGTCAGTTTCTTCAGCTCCGCTTCAGTAAAATCATTTCGATTTGCCGATTTTTTTAATTGTTCGAAATTCTTTTCAATATCAGCTGTTTCCGTTTTGAAAATGCGAACCCATACTTCTTTTAAATTTCGAGTTATCGCCGGTAAAACAAGGTCAGATTTTGAGTTAAACCGATTTTTCATAACGTGAATCTCTTTGCTTTCGATTTGACGGATTATGTTTAAACATTCCGATATCGAAATTCCTTTATACATTTCTATAGCTTCACGGCATTTGGACAAAGTAGTTTTTAGATCAAAACGAGCATAGTATTTGGCCTCAAAAACAAGCCACTCACCACGTCCACGTGGAGTTTCAAGTTTCTTTGCTACATTTTCAATTTCAGCGGTTACCTTTTTAAAATCCGGTGGATTCGGTACAGACCCGTTAGAATTCGGATCGAAATAAAAATACCCTTCACTGGCCACCGGACTGCTTAGCTTTGAATACTGCATGCGCCAGTAGTCGCGAATGTAGCTACGATATTTATCGGTACCAACGATGCCTTTTTCGACGGCGACTAACTTATCTTTTTGATTGTCTAAAAACCAATAATAATTGGAAGTGACCTCGTTAACTAGCCAGTCATACACGGTTGGCATAGCATCAATGTCTATATCTTTAAAATAGAAAAACGATTTTACAGTTTCTAACTTTAACTCTAATAAAAACTTATCTTCTTTAAGTAAATTTAGAACCGATTTTTTCAGTTCCCCCTGCCAGTAGGCTGCCGTGCGTTTGATAGGCTCAGTCTCGCCTTTAATTTCAGTGTGAGCCATTTGGTATGAGTACTGATTAAGGAACTTCTCGATCGATTTCGAATGGACAATCTGAAACAAAACATTCCACTGCTTATCAGAAAACTTCGGGGCCTTAAGGGTTTTCTTCAGAGTATTCTCATACTCCTTTAACATCATTCGGGATTGTAAGCCTTTAACAAAACTTTCTTCTGATTTAGTTGACTCAAAGTCTTTCTCAAACAATTCGGCAGCTTCACGGTAGAGCCCCTCATCGTATTTTTTTTGTCCGTCATTGGATTTAGCCATACACAAAACTGTACTGAACAGTACAGCGACCAGCAAACTTAAAGATGTTTTTGTTTTCATAGTTACAATAAAGACTTCATCTGTTTCACGGATTTTTCAATCCCTTTTTCAACAGAATCGCATATTATTGAATGACCGATATTTAATTCGACAAGATAAGGAAGTTGTTTAATTTTCTTTACATGTTCCACATCAAGACCATGACCAGCATGAACCCGCATACCTAAATCATGACACAACCGAGCCGCTTCCACTAAGCGCTTCCATTCTTTTGCTTTAGCTCGTTTTTCTTTAAGCAAAACCCATTTGCCTGTGTGAAACTCACAGGCATCGGCACCCAACAGGGCCGCATGCTCCACCTGACGCAAACTTGGATCGATAAACAATGACACTTCCATGCCTCGCGGTTGAACCTGCGAGATCAATTTGCGAACACGTTGCTCAGATTTGAATAAATCGAGACCACCTTCCGTCGTTAGTTCGGCTCTTTTTTCTGGAACCAAACAAACCCAGTCAGGAAGGTATTTCAAAGCGACTTTGGTCATAAACTCTGTCGCACCGATTTCTAAATTCACGTCCACCGTGCTTTCACGAGTGATATTGCGCACGTCAAACTCTTGAATATGACGACGATCTTCACGCAAATGAATTGTGATTTGATCCGCGCCGCCTTTGATCGCTAATTTCATCACGTTAACCAAGTCCGGATACACCGTCGTGTTACCACGAACCTGTCTTAACGTAGCCACATGATCAATATTTACACCTAATCGAACTGAAAGTTTATTTGCCATGAGATCTAAGTCAGTTCCTTTTCTAAGAAATTCGCCAGTTTTTCTGCCATTTCCGTGATTTTCATTTTATCAAAACCTTCTACCAAAATACGAATTAAAGGTTCCGTCCCAGAATAGCGCACAAAAATACGACCTTCGCCGTTAAGTTCGTCTTCCACTTCCTTAACTAGCGCCGCATAGCCTTTGATTTCATTTAGGTTTGTACGATTTTTTACTCGGCAATTGATCAACACTTGCGGCACATCTTTAATAAAGTCGTTCAACTCAGATACTTTTTTCTTCATCTGTTTCATTACGGCCAACACACTGAGTGCTGCAATACAGCCATCACCTGTTGTCGTGTGATCTAGGAAGATAATATGACCCGATTGTTCGCCGCCTAAATTGTAGTTATTCTTCTTCATTTCTTCGACGACATACTTATCGCCGACTTGAGTCTTAGCGAGTTTGATCCCGTTTTCAATCATGGCTTTTTCAAGCCCGAAGTTACTCATTTGAGTCACTACCAGCGTATTGTTTTTCAATATTCCATTTTTCTTCATGAACAAAGCACATATTCCCAGAATATGATCGCCATTCATCACTCGGCCAAGTTCATCCACGATGATCACTCGATCCGCATCTCCATCCAGTGAAATACCAATATCAGCGCGGAAGTTCATGACTTCTTCTGCCAATTTTGCCGGATACAAGGCACCGACCTCATCGTTGATGTTAGTGCCGTTAGGGTCGTTTCCTATTTGGATAACTTCCGCACCGAGCTCCTCAAATATAGCCGGAGCCACACGGTAACTGGCACCATGAGCTGTATCTAAAACGATTCGTAAACCATCTAATGTGTACTCTAAAGGAAATGTCGATTTAGCAAATACAATGTAGCGGCCTTGAGCATCGTCGATACGTTTCGTGCGGCCGATATGGTCTGATTTCGGTAAGTATTTGTTTAAATCATCTTCAAACACCAAGCGTTCGATTTCACGTTCTAAAGATTCTGCGAACTTGAAACCATCTGGTCCGAAAATTTTGATCCCATTGTCTTGATAGTGATTATGAGACGCACTGATAACAATTCCGGCATGGGCACGCATCGAGCGTGTTAAGTAACCAATGCCCGGTGTTGGCAATGGGCCGACGAGTTGAACATGAATGCCCATCGAATTTAACCCCGACGACAATGCCTGCTCGATCATGTATCCCGATAAACGTGTATCTTTTCCGATAACGACTTTAGTTAATGGTGACAGGCCTTCTTTATTTTGTTTATTTAAGATCACGCCAATCGCTTGACCAATTTTTACTACCATATCCGCAGTCATGGGGAATTGATTGGCCGTTCCACGAATTCCGTCCGTACCGAATAGTTTAGGGATAGTTTTAGCTACTTCCTTTTTGGTCATAATTTCTCTCTTACCGTATGTTTTAAAGCTATCTAACTAGAGGCGAAGGAAATCGTCAATAATTTCTACTAACTATATGAAATTTAATGAAAAAGAGGTTAATCGTCAGTTGATCGCGAGGTAGACGGCGAGTCAGACTGTGGTTTATCTACACCATTGAATACTTTGCGCTGAACTACCGTTGCTTCTACTTTTTGCGGCTTCAAACTGACAACACGAACACCCAGAGGTAAATCGAGTTTCTTTTCAGAGATTGGAATCTCAATTTTACCTTCGCCCATTGATGAAATATCTAGCAACATAGCTTGATTGGAATTGGATTCCATGAATTTTTTCAACGAAGCGCGTGGGCCGGTTACGCGCACACGAACAAATGAATGCGATTGCTCGATCACCGATAAATTCGATGACGTTTGAATCTCTAAATCAATGTTTTTCGAAAACACGAAATCACGGCGGCCCAGAATTGTTAACCACAAAATTAAAGAGATAAATAAAGCGACGATCTTGTAAGATCCATTCTCAAATAATGATTCTAAAAATGTCTGACGCTGCTTCATGGCGCCACCTCGTATTGATAGCCTTTGTATTTCAAACCAAATGCTTCATACAATGCCATCCTGATTTCATTCTGGTCAGCGTTTGGTTTTAAGATACCAGTTTGCACTATTCCGATCGATTTACTCTCTTCACTGACGACAAAAACCAAAGCATCTGTCTCTTCAGTCAAACCAATCGCGGCCCGATGACGAGTTCCCAAATTTTTATCTAAAGCCGGGTTTTTACTTAAAGGCAGGAAACAACCAGCTGAGTATATCTTGCCGGCACGAATGATAACGGCACCATCGTGCATAGGGGCATTCGGGTGAAAAATACTAGCAATCAATTCTGCGGATACGCGCGAATCAATTTCAGTTCCAATTTCGATATGATAGTCGACGATAATTTCACGCTCAATTACGATTAGGGCACCAAAGCCTTTTTCCGCAGAAAGGAATAGGCCTTTAGAGATCTCTTCAATCATCTGCGTATCCTGCGCGTTTGATGAGCCGGTAAAGAACGGATTCGCACCAATATGCGCAAGCGCACGACGAATCTCGGCCTGGAACAGAACAACGACAATAACGAATAGATTGCTGAAGAATTTCTCGAGAATCCAATTAAAAGTGTAGAGTTCAAGCCAGATACTCATGATGTAACCGATAGCCAGGATTCCTAGCCCCGATAACATCTGAATAGTACCTGTTTTTCGAATTAATATAAGGATGCGATAAACGATGAGCCAGACAAGGAACATGTCGAGAATATCTTGAAATCGCAATTGGGAAAATATCAGAATTGAACTTTCCCACCAATATTTCCAATTCAAGACAGATTCCCCTTCATCATTCCTGAATCCGTGTATACCAGCTAACTAGTATACTTGGATTCTTGTATTATATTGAAACCGGTCCTGGATTACCTACGGGGTCTTTGCCACCACCACCTGATGTCTTTTTAAGATCAACACCAGCCACACCGAGTCCACCATCACGCTTGTTACTTCTCATCTTTTCGATTTCTTTAACTTCAGCGCCGTTCACTAGCATGTCTACTTCAGCACCATCAATTGTTTCGTACTCAAGCAAGGCTTGAGCTAATCGATCTAATGCACCTTTATTATCTCGTAAGACTTTAAGCGCAGTTTCATAACCTTCTCGGATAATACGAGAAATTTCTGAATCGATTTCTTCAGCTTTTGAGTCAGAATATTCTTTTTGCGGTGTTTGTCCGCCCATTCCTAAAAACACAGGACCTTCACTTTTTTCATACGCCTGCGGTCCAAGCTTATCACTCATACCCCATTCGCAAACCATTTTACGGGCGATTTCGGTAGCTCTCTCAATATCGTTACCCGCACCTGTCGTGATGTCTTGAAATTCAACGACTTCAGCGGCACGACCACCAAATAAGAATGCGATCATAGAGATAGCTTTTGATTTAGTGAAGCTAACAGATTCTTTTTCTGGCAGTGTCTGAGTTAAACCCAAAGCCATACCGCGAGGAATAATAGTTACTTTATGAATCGGATCAAGACCCACTAGTTTAATACCAACTAGAGTATGACCAGCTTCATGGAACGCCGTAACGCGTTTGTCTTCTTCAGAAATAACCATGGATTTTCGCTCACTACCCATGATGACTTTGTCTTTTGCTTTTTCAAAGTCTTCCATTTCTAAGTAGTTCTTTCCAGAACGAGCCGCCTGCAAGGCTGCTTCATTCACTAAGTTCTCTAGGTCGGCCCCACTAAAGCCCGGTGTGCCTCGAGCAATTTTTGATGGCTCAACATCTGGACCTAGCGGCGTTTTTCTCATATGAACATTCAAGATATGTTCTCGACCTCTTAGATCTGGCTTATTCACAACGACGCGACGATCGAAACGACCTGGACGCAGCAACGCTGGATCCAAAACATCGGGACGATTGGTCGCCGCGATCAAGATCACACCTTCGTTAGATTCAAAACCATCCATCTCTACGAGTAGTTGATTTAATGTTTGTTCCCGTTCGTCATGACCGCCGCCCATGCCGGCACCTCGATGTCTACCGACCGCATCGATCTCATCAATGAAAATCAAGCATGGAGCATTCTTTTTACCTTGTTCGAATAAATCTCGAACACGAGACGCACCGACACCCACGAACATTTCTACGAAGTCAGAACCCGAAATCGAGAAAAACGGAACACCCGCTTCACCCGCAACGGCTCTGGCTAATAATGTTTTACCTGTACCGGGAGACCCAACAAGTAAAACCCCTTTAGGAATACGACCACCTAAACGCGAGAATTTTTTTGGCTCTTTTAAGAAGAATACGATTTCTTGTAAATCATCTTTAGCTTCATCTACGCCGGCTACGTCTTTAAATAAAACTTTGTGTTTGTTTTCAGTGAGCAGTTTCGCTCGGCTCTTACCAAAGCTCATCGCCTTGCCGCCGCCGACTTGAATTTGGCGCATGATAAAGAAAAACAAACCACCGATTAGAATCAATGGAAGCCAATTAGTTAAAAAACTTACGAACAAATTGTTAGTATCTGAACGCTCATATTTCGGAGTGATACCTTTTTCACGAAGCTCTTGGTAAACCTTGTCACCAGGATTTCCGATGAATTGGAACTGTAAACCATCAAATTCTTTTTCAAATTCAGGTTTCACTTCACCAAAAAATTCACCTGTATCAATATGAATCGTTAGTTTATCTGGATTCACTTTGCTTTCAGAGACAGCTGTCATGAATTTATTGAAGTTGAAATTCGCGATCGTTTTCTGATGCTTCTGTTGATAAAACTGAAGAAACATAACGGAC
>CAZCHT010000099.1:0-16765 GCA_964498705.1 uncultured Bdellovibrio sp.
GGGCTTTCACTGTTTCTTACATTTTTTATTATGGGACCTACATTTGAAGAATTAAATTCAAAAGGAGTTCAGCCATTCCTAGCGAACAAAATCTCGCAAGATCAAGCGATCACCGAAACTTTGGCGCCTTTACGTCGCTTTATGTTCACTCAAACTCGCGATCAGGACCTTGGTCTGTTTGTAAAATTAGCAAAGATAGAGAAGCCTAAAACACGCGCGGACGTCCCTACGTTAGTTTTAATCCCTGCGTTTGTATTGTCTGAATTAAAGACAGCATTTCAAATCGGATTTATTATTTTTCTACCTTTTTTAGTAATCGATATCGTCGCATCAAGTGTCTTAATGGCAATGGGGATGATGATGTTACCACCGGTCGTAATTTCGATGCCGTTAAAAATTATGCTTTTCGTTTTAGTTGATGGTTGGAGCTTGCTCGTTGGCTCAATGGTTAAAAGCTTCGGATAAGGAATTTAGATGACAGAAGAGTTGATTTTAAAATTAGGACAAGATGCTTTAAGAACAACAGCGATGCTGGCGGCGCCACTTTTGGTAAGCACTCTAGTCATCGGTTTGTTAGTGAGTATTTTCCAAGCCTTAACACAGATTAACGAGGCAACTTTAACGTTTGTTCCGAAGATGATTTTGGTGGCGCTGATCTTGGTCTTCGCCGGCCCTTGGATGTTAGACATTTTATCTTCTTATACGATCGACCTATTTGAAAATATAGCCGTAATGGTGAGAGAATAATGTTTCAAAATTTGTTTATGAACGAAAGCTATGTGATCGTATATGTTTTGATTCTAATTAGAGTCACTTCGTATCTTTTATCATCTAGTATATTCAACTCATCACAAATTCCGGCTCCTCTAAAAATTTTATTCTCGCTGATTATATCTCTTGTAGCATTTGAAGCCTACAAAAACACAAGTGTACCGCTAGACAGTTTAATTATCATTTTGGCAGCTAAAGAAGTGTTCTTGGGTGTATGCCTGGGAATGTTGACTCGCTTTTTCTTTTACGCCCTTAACATGGCTTCTGAGTTAACGTCTCAAGCTTTAGGATTAGGTTCGGCGTCAGTTTACAATCCATTAAGTGGTATCAATTCAAGTTTGATTGAGCAATTCCAAGGAACTCTGGCGATTTTGATTTTCTTTGCAGTGCAAGGACATCACTTAGTTGTTTCAGCCGTTTTTCAAAGTTTTGAATTAGTTTCTATTTCGCAAATGACTCTAAAGTTTAATGGCCTTGGTGAATTTGTTCGTTGGTGCCAAATGCTTTTTGAAATTGCATTAAAGGTAGCCGCTCCGATTGTCAGTTCGTTATTTCTAGTTAATTTGGGTATGGGGATTTTAGGTCGCGCGGTTCCGCAAATTAACGTATTTGTAACCAGCTTTCAGGTCACAATCATGGTTGGCTTCCTGATTTTGTTCGTTTCAATGCCTCTCTATATTAACGAAGTAGTGCATATTTTGGATTTAACTCAATCACAGATGAATAAACTAATGGGGTCCTTTTAATGGCTGACGACAGCGACAACGAAAAGACCGAAGAAGCGTCGGATTCGAGGCGGGAAGAGTTCCGGAAACAAGGGAATGTACCGCATACTCGTGAACTATCGACAGCAATGATGTTAATGGGCGTGGCAGGCCTAGTAAGTCTATTTGGTGGATTTTACCAGCAACAATTTCGTGAATTGTTTCAATTCACTTTTGGTGATCAATTAGTTTATTTCGTTCGCGAAGGAAATTTCACAGAAGCGACCAGTTTAGTAGGAACTAAATTGTTCATTCTGGTTTTCCCAATCGTGTTAGTCGGAGCTTTATTAGGTTCTCTATCCAGTGTGATCCAAATTGGTTTCATGTCAGTTGAGGATGCCTTATCACCGAACCCTGATCGTTTGAATCCGATTGAAGGTTTTAAACGGATTTTCAGTCTTCGTGGTTTAGTGGAAGGTCTTAAGTCACTTATTAAAGTGGGACTTATCGGTGTCGTTGTTTATACAACATTAGAAAAAGAAGTAAATACTTGGCCATATTTACAAACCTATTCAAAAGAACAATTGATGGTTTACATCGGTTCAATGATTACGAAACTTTTCTTTGGTATCGGCATGGTTATGTTGGTTCTTGCTGCTGGCGATTATTTTTTCCAATGGTGGGATTTGGAACAAAAAATGATGATGACCAAAGAGGAAATTAAAGAAGAAGTTAAGCAGCGCGAAGGGGATCCTATGATCAAGGCCCGCATTCGCAAAATTCAAAGAGAAGTAGCGAATCGTCGCATGATGGACAAAGTTCCAAAGGGTGACGTTGTTATCACGAATCCAACTCATATCGCCGTTGTACTTAAATATAGTGACGATTTGCCGGCGCCTCAATTGATTGCCAAGGGCGGGGATTTGATCGCCGAAAAAATTAAAGAGCTAGCGCGTGAACACAACATTCCAATCATAGAAAACAAACCGTTAGCGCGAACTATTTTTAAAACTATGAAATTAGGACAAGTTATTCCTAGAGAACTGTACGTAGCAGTGGCTGAAGTATTGTCATACGTATTCAAGTTGAAGAGAAAGGCTAAATTATGAATGATTTTTTAGAGCCTGTATTTCAGTTTCTGAAAAGATTTGAAAAGATCACCAAAAATACCGATCTTTTGATCGCATTTGGTGTATTAGGGATTTTAACGGTAATGATCATTCCATTGCCACCGATTTTGTTAGATATCTCGTTAACGTTTTCATTGGCGATCAGTGTACTTATTCTTCTGGTTTCAATTTATTCTAAAAATGTTTTGGAATTTTCATCTTTTCCTAGTTTGCTGTTATTGACGAATCTATTTCGTTTGTCTCTAAACGTCGCAACGACACGTTTAATTTTAAGTCACGGACATGAAGGCCCAAAAGCCGCCGGTGATGTGATTAATGCGTTCGGTAACTTTGTGGTCGGCAATAACTACGTTATCGGTTTTATCGTATTCATGATCTTGATCGTTATCAATTTCATCGTAATCACTAAAGGTTCGGGTCGCGTGGCCGAGGTCGCAGCTCGATTCACTTTAGATGCGATGCCTGGTAAACAAATGTCGATTGATGCCGATCTTAATGCCGGATTAATCAACGAAACAGAAGCTCGCAAGCGCCGTAAAGAAATTGAACGAGAAGCTGACTTTTACGGATCTATGGATGGTGCCAGCAAGTTCGTACGTGGTGATGCTATCGCAGGTATCGTTATCATGATCATCAACGTAGTCGGTGGTCTATTAATCGGTGTGATCCAAAAAAACTTAGATTTTGCAACGGCCGCTAAGTACTACACAATGTTAACTATAGGTGACGGATTACTAGCGCAGATTCCCGCACTTATTATCTCTACTGCGGCCGGTATGATCGTAACTCGTTCCGCGGGTAACGACGATAATATGGGTCAAGAAGTAGTGTCTCAGTTATTTATCAGCACACGTGCAGTTTATATTTCTGCTGCGGTATTGTTACTTTTAGGTATTGTGCCAGGGTTACCGACAGTTCCTTTCTTTGCTATTGGTTTGTTTCTAGCGACTATGGCTTGGGTTATCGATAAATATAAAGCCGAATCGGTGGCAGAAGAGAAAAAGAAAAGCGAAGCCTCTATCGCGGCTCCGAAAAAAGAAAATGTCGAGTCTTTATTGCCGCTAGATTTAGTAGAATTGGAAGTCGGTTATGGACTAATCCAAGTTGTTGAATCGAATAAGAGTGGTGACTTGCTTGAACGTATCGTATCTATCCGTAAGCAATTTGCATTGGATTTAGGTATCATTGTTCCTAGCGTACATATTCGTGACAATTTGCAATTAGGCCCGGGTGACTACCAGTTGATGATCAAAGGTAATCGCGTTGGCGGTGGCACGTTGAAATCGGATTACATGTTAGCAATGGATCCAGGAAATGTGTCTGACCCTATCGAAGGTATTCCAACAAAAGAACCTGCGTTTGGACTGGATGCTTTATGGATCCACCCATCACGCAAAGAGCAAGCTGAAATGTCTGGGTACACAGTGGTGGATTTGCCAACAGTAATGGCGACTCACTTAACAGAAATCTTACGTACGCATGCCCATGAATTGCTTGGTCGCCAAGAGGCTAGCCAATTGATCGAAAACTTCAAGAAGATCAATCCAAAAGTGGTGGAAGAGCTTATTCCAGATATGTTGCCATTGGGCTCAGTTGTTCGTGTTTTGCAAAACTTGCTTAGAGAACAAGTTTCAATCCGTGATTTGTTAACTGTGTTTGAGACATTAGCTGACGAGGCACCAAAACAAAAAGATGTTGAGGTATTAACGGAAGGTGTTCGTAAGGGTCTATCACGTGCGATTACTAGAAAATACACGAATGATGCGGGTCGTATTCCAGTGATGACTCTGCATCCGAATATTGAAGAAAATATTGCGAACTCTTTATTACAAACAGAGCAAGGAGTTCAGTTAGTAATGGATCCGCAAACAGCACATCATTTAATTAATCAAATTGCTATTACTGTGGAGCAAAACCCAGAGATCGCTGGACAGCCAATTTTACTTGCGTCGCCCATGTCGCGACGTCATCTGTTCAAGCTGACTCATCGGTTTATTCCGCAGTTAATTATTTTATCACATAACGAGCTTAGCAATGATGCTCATATTCAATCCGTAGCCACTGTGGAGATAACACATGCAAGTTAGAAAATTCGAAGCACGCACGATGAAAGACGCTTTGGAGATGGTCAAGAAGCAACTTGGTCCTGATGCGATCATTTTGGCGGCCAAAGATAATAGCAATAAATACGGATTAGTTGGTGAAAGCAGTTTTGAAATCACTGCCGCTGTCAGTGAAGAGACACTTCATAAAAAGAAGTTTGTTGAGTCTCGTATGGCAGAAAATGACAAACAGCAATTTCAAAACAGTTCGGCACGTACTCAAAAAGAAATTATTTCTAAATTTGTAACCCGCCATACGACTCCCGTAACTAAGCCCGTAACGACGCAAAAATATATCGACATCAATGATGAAAAGAACGCGGCTGAAGAACGGATTAAAAATGCAGTTCAACGGGCATTCGATGCCGGTACTTTATTGAATGAGCGCACTAATGCCGTTCCAAAGCAAACAGCGAAGCAAGCTCAAGTTAGAATGCAGGCCGAAGTAAAACATCAGGTTGAAACACAAATGATGGCTCAATCAGACAGTGAACTAAACTCGCTACGTTCCGAAATCGCCTCATTAAAAGCAATGATTAAGAACATTAATACTCCAACGGACACGCGACCACAATCGCACTATCCAGGCGAGAATTATGGAATTCACTACGAATTGTCTTCGCAGTTTCAAGGCTTAGTTAAGGAAGGCGTATTAGAAGAATTGGCTGCTGAAATGATTTTAGAATTGCAAAATCAAGTGCCGGTCACACGTTTGAAAAACAAACCTCTAGTAGAGGGCTTTTTAGCTAAACGAATTTTAGAAGACATCGTGATTTCAACGGGTGAGACCAAAAAATTTCACTTCTTCGTTGGCCCAAGTGGTGGTGGTAAAACATCATCAATTATCAAGATGGCTTCGCAGTTGATTGTTCGTGACAACAAGAAAGTGGCATTGCTGACGCTAGATACTCAGAAAGTGGGTGCGGTAGAACAGCTTAGAATTTATTCACAAATCTTGAATGTTCCTTTCGCAGTTATCCGAGGTCGTGGCGATTGGAAAGAGATTTTAAAATTTATCAATTCCATCGACTATATTTTGATCGATACACCGGGGAGCAATTTGAAAACTCAGGAAGAAGTTTCGTTTCTTGAACACCTAATTTTGAAAGAGATTCCTTCGAAAAGTGTTCATTTAGTTTTGTCGGCCCGAAATAAATACGAAGATCTTCAGGGTGTTTTAAATAATTTTGTGCCACTCAACGTGACAGACGTTATTTTTAATCATCTGGATGAAACAGTACAGAACGGTAATGTATATAGTTTTAATAAAATAAATAAGATTCCACTTTTTGCTTTTGGTATCGGTCAAAGAATTCCAGAGGATTTCGAATACGCCACCAAAGAGCGACTTGTAGATTTAATTTTCCACATCACCCAAAAGAACAACACTAATAACGAGGCTTCAATATGAGTTTCCGCTACCCAACTAAAACCATCAGTGTGACATCAGGTAAAGGCGGAGTCGGCAAGACAACACTTGCTTGTAACCTTGCGTACAAATTGTCTCGCTACGATAAAAAAGTCCTTATTTTTGATGCCGATTTAGGTATGTCAAACGTGGATATTTTTTTCGGTACTCGCGCTGAAACGACTATTTTTGATGTTATGTCTGGAAAGAAAACTATCGAAGATGCGTTGGTGCGTTTAGATAGCAATTTATACTTAATTTCTGGTGGTCACGGTATCGATCAGATGCAAAACCTGGATGCCTATGCTAGAAGAACCGTTTTGGATTCGTTAAAAGAGTTACCAATGTCTTTTGATTATATGGTGATCGATACCTCGCCAGGTATTTCACAAAATGTTCTCCATATGAATGCGGCTGCTAAAAATAACATTGTAGTTATTACTGCAGATCCCTCAAGCTTTGCTGATTCTTATGCTTTGATCAAAGTTTTGAATCAAAAATACAAAGTGAATCGCTTTTCTATCGTTTCAAACTGTGTGAAAAACCAAGAAGACGGGTTTTACCTGTTTAAGCGTTTCCAAGATGTCGTACAAAAGTTTCTATTCGTAAGTCTAGACTACTTGGGTGCGATACCTCAGGACTCTCAGTTGAAATCGGCCAACATCAACAAGCGTATCATTCTGAAACAAGACCCAACCTCAGATGCAGCTATTGCGATTTCTCAAATTTCTTCTGAAATTTTAAAATCACAATATAAAATAAACTCCAGCGGTGGTCTTGAAATGTTTTGGGATAACCTAGCACGAGCAACGTCCTAATTGTGAAAGTTGGACTTTTCCGAACTCTGACATTTGTTACACTGAATGAAGACACGACAATCCATGGAAAGGGTACTGAGTGAAGAATTTAGCTTTGCTGAAGAAGTATAAAGAAGATCCTAAGCGTTTAACTCAGCAACAAAAAGATAGCCTGATTAAGGAGTACGCTCCGCTAATTAAATTTATCGCACAAAAAATTGCGGCTCGGTTGCCATCAAATATTGAACTAGATGATTTAATTTCTTCTGGAGTTATTGGTTTGATGGATGCGATCGATAAATACGATCCATCTCGTGATAATAAATTTAAAACTTACGCTGAATTCCGCGTGCGTGGTGCCATTCTAGATGAATTGCGATCGCAAGATTGGGTTCCTCGTTCGATTCGTGATAAATCTAAAGTTTTGGATCGCACGATTGCTCAACTTGAGCAAGATTTGGGTCGATCGCCCACAGACGAAGAAATCGCTAAGACTTTGAATATCAATCAAGATGAATTTCATGATTTAGTAAATCAAGTTCGCCCGGTGAGTTTACTGTCTATCGATGATTCGCAAACATTTAGTAACACGGATAAAAAATCTATTCTGAATTTACTGGAAGGGTCGAAACTTGCGAATCCATACAATCAGTTAAATTTGAAAAAAGTAAAAGATATCGTTGCGAAAGCGATCGAAGATCTTCCAGAACGTCAGCGTTTAGTGTTGTCGTTGTATTACTATGAAGATTTAAATCTAAAAGAGATTGGCCAAGTTCTGAAAGTTACAGAGAGCCGTGTATCGCAATTGCACGCACAAGCCGTAACCCGTTTGCGTGCTAAATTAGCGGCAACAATCGGATCTGGCGAAATTGAACTTGTTTAGGCAAGTTTAGTTAGTTGGTAAGGCCGTTAAGGTTTTAGCTCCACCGTCAACATAGAAGGCATTTATGTAGCCAGCTGATTCTAAATCACTGGCTATTTTTTTTGAATCTTCCCCAGAATCACAGACAATCACCACCGGTGCATCTTTAGGTAAAGACAGAAATTTTTCGGTCGATTTGTACTCGGTCGCCGTTGTTTTCAAGATTAGATTTTTGAAGAAATTTAGGTAGTACGCATTTAAATGTTCAAACGGCGCAATCACATTGGCTTCGTTAGTTAAATCCAGCAAAGTAAATGGAACGCGTTGTAAGATAAGATTTTCGATTTGATAGATTCCGATTTGATTAGTGGCTTCCACTGGTTTTTCCTTTGTTTGGGATCTGCTGATTTAGCACAATCACAATTAGAAAAGCAATGAACCCTAGGAAACCTGCCAAAACAAACGGACTTTGTATAAAAAATTTATGAAATGCAAAGCCACCGAGCGCTGGGCCTAGTATGCGTCCTAGCGACGACAAGCTTTGAGTTACGCCGAGTGTACTGCCTTGCTCGGTACTGTCTGTTAAATTGCTAATTGAGCCTAATATGGACGGATTAGACATGCCATTGCCCAAAGCCACCAAAGTCATCGCAACAGCCATAGTCCAGATATTGGGTGCTAGCGGAATCAGTACCATTCCCAAGAAAAAGGAACCAGTTCCCAATTTTAAAACCAGGCGCTCGCCCCATTTAGGTAAAAACTTACGGATCAAGTAGCCTTGAGTGATAACAATAATCACACCGATATAAGCAAATCCATAACTGACTTCCTTGATTCCCCAAGAAAATATTTCGCCCATATACAGAACTAACGTGGCCTCCATCGCTGACATTGAAAACGATAAAAGAAAGAATGCGATAGTTAAATGGCTAACGATTGGGATCTTCAGCTTTTCAAAAATGATAAGAAAGCGACTTTTTGAAGCTCTAGGAGCTGCTTTCGTCGTCAAACTTTCTGTAAGGAAGAAATAGCCAAAAACAAATGTGAAAAAACATAAACCCGATACTACGTACGATGCGAATGAGGTATTAAAAAACGGTTCTGTCGAGATATGTTTTGAGTATTCGGTTAACAATCCACCGATGGCGGGGCCAAAAACAAAGCCTAAACCAAATGCAGCCCCGATCAGGGCCATTCCTTTAGAGCGCTGGTCCGCAGGAGTGATATCAGAAATGTACGCTGATGCAGTAGAAATACTGCCACCAAAGAACCCAGCTAGCATTCGAGCGATAAATAGCATGTGTAGGTCCCGACTTACGGCAAATAGGATATAGGACATGGTCTCGCCTAAAAGACAGGAAAGCAAAATAGGTTTTCGGCCATAGCGATCGCTCAAGCGACCCCAAAACGGTGAAAACATAAACTGCATCAGCGAATACACCGACATTAAAAGGCCTGTCTCTGTAGCGTTTGCGCCGAAATCTCGACTAAGGATGGGGAGGATTGGAATTATGATTCCAAATCCTAAAAGATAAATAAATACCGTTAAGAATATCAGAATGAGTTGAGTTTTTCTTTTTGAAGAGGACATTTGCTTTACCTCTTCCGTGTTGTTGGTCATAATATCCTTAATGAACCATTCAAGTTTTGTAAAAAATCTGGCACTGCCTTTGGGGCTACTTCTGTGTTTAATATCTCAGAACGGTTTTAGTTTCAATAAACTTAAAACATATGAGCCAAGAACGTTTGAAATGTCGGGTGGCGCTACGTATTTCGAAACGACTTCAAACTTTAATGACGTCGGTTCAAAGGTAAATTTAATCAGCTCAAATAAATACGCTTTACTAGATATGTTCCTTGAAACACGCTATGTTTTTAAAGATTTTTGGTCCGTTCGTGCCAAAGCCTTCATCAGTAATGCAGAAAGTAAAAATACAGATTTCAACCGCTCTAACTCTACACTAAACACGCTAGAAGCCAGTGGCGACTGGATGGTTTACCGTGGATTTATGGATGTTATCCCAGAGCTAACGATGCGTTATTCGTTGGATCAAATCTCAAATACTCAAGATTCCGTAATTACAAATGAAGGTGTGCTAGAAATTATAGCGATGCTAAAAGCTCAAAATAACTACCAGTGGTTTTCCTACTATGCCGGTGGTGGTTATGATTTCCGTAGCGAGCGATCCAGCGTGATGCCTTGGTACGTGGGTGCCGGTATGCAATGGAAGCATTCTTTCTTTGGATTAGAACTTAATGGTTTTCAAACAATTACTGATGATAGCGATAAAGGCACTACGAACGAAGCTATTCGCAATACTTTAATTCAAAGAGTTAATGGCGGCAGTTACAGATTCTATTCGGTCAATCCATCTCATATCCAAGTGCAAGCGAATTTGGATGTCGGTTTTTCGAGTGGATTTGTTGTTAAGACTTATATCGCCAATTCAATTTCTGGACAAAATTATGCGAATGGTTTGACGATGGGTATTGCGTTGAATTTATTGTTTGATACCTTCTCTAACAATCCCCATAAGGAAGTAGTTCCTGTTAAGCAGGTTGAGCCTGTAAAACAAGACGAGAATTACCAAATCCAAACGCAAGATGGGGTTGATCAAAAACTATTTCAAAAAGAACCCGAAGTACCAGTGGCGGCTCCGGTTAAGAAACACAATAAAGTTCCTAGTGACGACGATATCCAAGATCAATTGGATCAAGCCGAAATGTCGATCAAGCTAAAAGCTAAAAAACGTAAAAAGAAAAATTAGCATTCCCCTCACAGCCTAGTCAAAAATGGTCACCTTTTCAGTGAGGATTAGTGGCCAAGTGTCTAAACTCAAGACGATCATACGCTATCTGTTAAAGATTTTTGTGGATCTGTAATTGCAAACTCTACAAACGCTGAACCTTTATTCAAAAGAGAGTGGTCATGAGTATGTCGAAAGCAATGCTATCCTATTTCTTAGCGGCGACGTTGTTTGTTTCAGGGCATGCGTTTGCGGTTGATCAGAATCAAGCTAACTACGTCACTTATAAAGATGGATTGGCTAACCTAAATGATGGCCAAGATTTAGTTCTTCCGTTGTTTTCACAACGTGAATCGTATCAAGGACGTATCGATTTAGCTATGAATCCAGATAATAAGCAACTCGATGTTATGACATTTACATTGAACGAAGATTCGGTGGGCTTGACACTTCTGGCAGCGGCAGCCGACATCGCTAAACGTGGTGGAACTCCACGGATTGGCTTTGATGCCTTTTCTTCAAAAATTAGTCCTGAGTTGCAGGCTTACATGCGTGAAAAAGGCGTCGATTTAAGATCGTTTCGCCCGCTTGGTTTCTCTAAGAGAAATATATTAGCATTTTTTGAGCTCGGTGTTTTGGGTTTTGCGAAATTCCTAAACATGCGAACACACGATAAAGTGTACATTACTCAGCACGGAACGATCGTGGGATCATCGAATTATTCAAAATACTATTACATGCTTGGGAAATTAGAAAATCCAAACAAGGTAGAACGCCATGATATGTGGTCGTTCCTTGATCGCGAAGTTTTAATCCAAGGCCCAGCAGAGCAAATGGCTCGCGAAAAATTTAATGAAAAATGGGCTGATACCAAATCATGGTCAATGGGAGCTCCCGTTAAACTGACTGATGAAATCAGAGCCAAATATGATGGGTTGCTTGCGAAACAGTTGCAGTTCGTTAACAGTGTACACAATACGAAGCAAATGAAGGATTTTGTATCTGTAACCGATTTAAGATATGTTACCGATGATGTTGGCGCAAAATCTAAGAAAAAAATTATTCATCACAATCTTCTAAATATGATTAAAAATGCGAAACATGACATCGTAATTGAAAATCCATATGTTTTATTGCCGGATGACATGATGGCTGCGTTGAAACTAGCAAAAGCTCGCGGTGTCCGCGTTAGAATTTATACTAACAAAGCGGAAGGATCAGACGAAGGCGACGTTTCTAAACAATTTAAAATTGATATGAGACATCTTGAAAACACGGGATTTGAAGTTTTCTTGAACGACCATTTCTATATTTTCCATGGAAAAGTAGTCGTAGTCGATCATCAGGATGTCTATTGGGGATCATATAATTTTGATCCAAGATCGAAGAATTTTAACTCGGAAAATGGTGTATTCTTTAAAAGTAAAGAAGTCGCAGCCCAAATTATCGGTCGTACGAAAACGGGCATCTTTGTTCCTATCGATATCGAAGGCCAGGGATCAAAGTCGTATGTCGTGAAATATTTAGCTAGGACTTGCGCCGAGGTTTATAAAAAACAACGCGTAGAAACTATCCATATGGAGACTAGTATGTGGAGTCGTCTGATGATGAGAATGAAACAACCACTACTTTAGTTTTGTCTATCATTTCTGGACATGTTTTTTCATAAATTATTAATGTAACATTTAATAACTATGAAAAAACATTTGTCTTTATTATTGGTGCCTATCTATTTGGTCTCTTGCGTATCTAACCCGGTAGCTCAGTCTCCGCGGGAAACGCCTACTGTAAACCTTATTACAAATAACGATAACATTGAGTTTGAATTCTTAAGACTCAGCGACTGTGCGGAAAAGAATGCGAATCGTGCGCCTTCGGCACAAAGCAAATGTATTAAATTTTATGAAGTAAATGCGACGGCACCAACTAAAAAAGAAGTCAGTGTCGTATCCGAAATTACTGGTAAAACGCGCGTGATCGAACAATTCGGTCAAACCGAAAATTTGGGATTGTGGGCAATGTATTTTGGATCGGGTCGCGTTCGCGATATGATAAAAGGCGATTCTGCAACGTCGATTCATCCCGTAGAATTCATTACTGAAAAACAGATTAAATCTTTTTCTTCAGCTTGGAGAACATTGCGCGATATCCCAGATAGCAAATTCAGCTTAAGCCAAGAACTAATGTTAGACGTGAATAGACTTCTTGCTGGTGACGTTGAGACATCGGTTATTCAAGATTTAAATTCAAGAATTACCGACGAAGCTCAAAGAACAACTGGTTTGAAAAGACTGTCTGAAAATATCTCTGCCTATTTCAAAGCGGGGCCTGGTTTTAGGACTAAAGGAAAACGCGAAGAGTTCGACCAAGTGACTGATCAAGAATTTGCAATCTATAAGGCCAACGTAGAAGCGGTTGGTGGGCGTGTGGTTGAGGCTGCTGATTCCGTTGTCGGCGCGCGCGTGTTTACAGTAGAAGCTCCCAAAGGCCAAGCCGCCCAAATCGCGTTGGGACGAGTGCTAGAGAACGCCAATAGAAAAATCGGAAGTTCTGAATCAGCAACCTACGCCGAGAAAGTAGCGATCGCGGCTGAACTACATTTAAGATTAGTGGCGTTAAAGCCAATGAGCACGTTGAACGACTTAACTGTTCAAATGGTAGTGAATCGCGCGTTGCTTCAGATGGGGTTAGATCCCGCTGTTCAAGTGCCAGTCGACCTTTCTATGACTCGCGATCAAGTGTCCGAATTATATAGAACTGGTATAGCTGATTACATCAGCTATACCCAAAAAACATACGATATTAAATTGAATAAAGAGGGCGTTGTTGAAATTGCGAATGAAGCGGTAGCAATCACTGGTCGCGGCGCCGGTCTTCGTGTTAAAATTTATGGAAGATATGCTCATAAGTACCCTAAAGCCGCTGCGTTGATGCGTGATAAAGATAGAGTGACTCCACTTGATGGTCGCATGCTTCAGCTAGGAAAAAATAGGCGAACGTTCGTTCTTAAAGATGACGGCTTTTTATACGATGGTATTGTTCCTCACACAGTTCGAAATGAAAACGGACAGTTGAAGCTATATCCAATTTCGGATATGGCCTACAGACTACTAGGCTTGAACGGTGAACTTACTGGTGAAGATGGAGTTCGCCGTGATATCACTATCGAACATCAGGCGCAGTTAAAGCAAAATTTGGCGGCCATTGAAAGTTTATTACAAAACAAAGTAAAATCTGAAGATTTTGAAATTGTATACGATCGAAATGCATTGGAAGCCAACAAGACGGGTGGCTTGTATCTATATGAATGGCAAATCACTAGTTTAGAGAGGGCAGCTAAAATTAAAGAAGATCCAAAAGAAGATCCTTATGCGGTGTTGATTCCTTCTCGTGGTGATCCGTTTAACTTCAGAATGGCCGGTCGCAGTTCATTTGAACAAAACTACTTTAAAGGCTCTCGCGGTACAAAAATCGGCGATTTAATTGGTCAGTATGAACAAAGAGATTTAGATTACAATCAGCTAGCACGTGAAGTTAAAAAGAACACGACGATTTCTGAAGCTCGTAAAACCAGAATCTTAAAAGACATTATGGATTCAAGACGCAAGTTGCATTTAGCTGCTCGCGAAATTTTGCGCCCGATGATGACGAAGTATTTAGAATTATCATCAGCAGAAAAGGACAACTTACGTGATAACGCTACTTTCTATCAGTTGGAAGACTATTTAAGAAATTTCTCTAAATTATGGTTTGAAACGTTAGATCAGGGGATCGCAAAATTTGGTGACGATCACGTTTATGTACAGCGTGTACAAACGGCGCTATTGACTAATATAATGGGATTCCGGTCTCAAACAGAATTCAGTGCACATCCTTTTGCAATAGCCTTGACGTTAAATGGCATGCTAGTTCCCCAATTACGTGAAATTTATGCGGCGATGAAATCTACGCAAGAAGTAAGCAGTGTAACAGAAGACGGCGCTATTGGTAAAATCGTAGCCCAAAAAATCGCGTCGATTGCAAAGGGTAATAAACAAATTGAAGCCATTTTAGCTAGCGTAGTACTTAGAGTTTACTCGAAACGTGCTGCCGATATCCAAAGTGTGGAAGAATTTGAGTCAGTATTCATGACTCATTACTTGCATGCCGTGAACCGTGGTATGAAAGAAGGTATCTCGACTACCGCGGATCCGACATACTTAGCGATGGTTAAGACGTATGAACAATACGCAGGCTTGAAAACGGATGATAACTTAATAGCATTCTTTAAAGAATTCAAAAAAGATTCGAAAGATTCAGCGGCGGAAGCTAAACAGTGGATTGAAGACTTAGCTAAAAAAGAAAAAGAAAAAAAGTTACCTCTTGAGTACTACGAATTAGGTTGGATTGGCGCTTTCTCGAAAGAATTCAACATTCCCATTGAACAACTAGTTGAGTACGCGAAGAAAAACAAATCTAACAATGACAAATTCACAAGCCAAAAAGATGCCGTTATTTATGTCCTTAGAATACCAGTAGAAGAAATTGATGTTAACTATGCTTCGGGTTATGCCGCTCAGTTTGAAAATACAACTCGTCGTGGTTATGGTGTGGTCCGCTCAAAATGGGGTGTGTTTCCAAGACAGGCAATTATCCAAAGACAATACAAAGGCGCGCAAAAATTTGGAGTTAATTTAGCTGATTTAAGCGAAAATGGTAGAGCCGTTTACGATATGACTCAGACTCATATTGAAAGCAAACCAGACTTTACTCCGTACTTGGTTTATACGCCAGGCGCGAACAAGCATCAGGGTATTTTAGCGGGCTTATCTAGCCCAAATAAAAAACTATATGGTCAGTCGGTTAAAGCACTATCAAGCTTGAAGTATGATCTGCAAACGTTGAAAACAGAACAAGATGTAGCTGGGTTTAAGACGTTGATTGAAGACGTATTTAATAGCGGTATAAAAGCGATCGAATCAAAAACGGGCGAAGCCAACGTTGAAGCACGCAAAGAGCTATTAAATTCATTAGTAGGATTCTTAAGAGAACATGGTTTACGTGATGAACGAGTGGCTGGCTGGGTCGCCGAACTTTGGGAAGGCGTTATTCCGGTGAAAGGTGCTGAACAGCAGCCAACACTGGTCGTCGGAAAAGATATTCAGCGCAAAGCAAAAACTGAAGCCGCTACGATGAAGAAAGTTATCGGAGCGCCAGTAACTGAAGAACCAGCTTCTTAATCAAAGAATTTTTGAAGGTCCTCTCTACTGGGGACCTTATCAAACGACAGCGCTATGCGCTTTTTGCGGGCTAAATGCCCGCTTACTATTTCTACCTGATTCTTTCTTAACGAGAAAAATTGAGCGACATAACGAATAATCTCGTCATTAGCTTTGCCATCTTCCGGCGGAGCATGAACTTTGATTTTAATTTGATCGTCGTGGATTTTTTCGAACGCAGTTTTGCGGGCGTTAGGTTGGACATAGATCGCAAATATTGCGACCTTGTCCTTGATTTGAATTCCATTAATTAACAGAGAGAGATCAATCACTGACTACAGAGACTGATTTTTTTCGTGAGCAAAATGAACTGAAGGCATAAACTTTTCCCCTTGTTCAAGGATGGAAAGGTGAGCCTGTACCAAGGCTTTCAAGTTAGCTTCAAACTGAAGGCGGGTACGCTTTAAATCATTCACTTCTTGATATGACTTTCTAAGTGAATCTTTAGAATCCCTTAAAATCATTTCGGCTTTTTGCTGAGCATCGGTAATGATTAGTTTAGCTTCACGTTCCGCATCGATTTTCAATTTGTCTGACATCTGTGAAGCCGCCGACATTGTTTCTCGAAGCATTTTGTCTTTTTCTTTATATTCTAAAAGAGATAATTCTTTTTCACGTAGAACTTCTTTTAAATGATTGCGCTCATATATTAGGGCTTCTAATTGCGCCGAAATTTGTTGCATGAAATCTGAAACCTCTTGAGGGTCACAACCCATAATTTTTTTAGAAAACGTTTTGTGTGCGATATCGATGGGCGTAACTTTCACGAGACCTCCTTGTCTACGGTTTCAGTATACCAAACCGTAGTCGGGAATTAAATATTTGGTTTCGCTGCTGAGCTTTGGTCTTGGTCTAGTTGGGAGTGGAAACACCCCCGTTTTTTGTGCAGTGGGAGGCTCTCCTTTTTTCTTAAGCTTGGTTCTGGGGTGGCGCGGGGATCTTCCTTTTTGGGATTTTGTATTTAAAGACATAAAAAAAGCCTCGGC
>CAZCHT010000100.1:0-16598 GCA_964498705.1 uncultured Bdellovibrio sp.
ACTATTTTTTTTTTTTTTTTTTTGCACCGGATTCAAGATAGCTTCTTTAACTATCGTTGTTTCCACAGATTTGGCTTCAACCTCAATAAATTCTTTTGCGCGCGGTTTTGTTTTCCCATTAATTGCGTAAGATATTTCATGAACAATTGATTTGTTCAAAGGATCAGCCGTGATGACTTCGATTCCGAAATCTGTTCTATCGACACGACCATTCGGAAAGCGCCCCACAATGTAAACTGGTGCTTCGCCAAATAGGGCAGGTTTAGCTGCCATAGCCGACTGAATTTTAGTGGCGATGGCATGAACGTATTTAGCTTGGTAGTCACCGATTTGCGTGTTGGCGTAGAATCGCGAGTGTTGAACTGATAAAAATCTGCTGTAAGCTCCCTCTGCAGAATCGCCGTTTGCAATCGCATTTAGAATCTCGGTTTTAGCAGGGAAAACTTGGTTCGTGATGACATCTAGAGCATCTCGAGGTGACAGCAATGCATGAATTTTTTTGAAAAATAAGCCTTTTCTAACCCAAGCTTTGGTGCTGATATCGGGGTAAGCGTTGGTAATTTCTTTTTGTATTGCAGTTTTAATATCGCCCGGTAATTTCTTAAATACCGGAACAAGTGCGTTGAAAAGCGCATCGTTAGCTTGTGGGTTTTTGATCGCATCTTTTATAAATGCAATCCATGCCGGCTTGTAATTCAAAGCTAGTGTTAACAACGTTTGTGCGTCTTTATTTGCGGAAATAGAATGGGATCTAGACGTAACAATGGATAGTATATCTCGCTGTTGGTTTTCAGATAAAGTTTGTACCGATCGAATAAGTTCACTGGCTGTTGGCGAACCAGAAGGGCTCTTAGCTGGTTTGACAGCAAACGAAAAATCAGAAAGCTGATTTTCAATTTGGGCAGTTAACCAAACTACGTCCCGAGACGGTGGCGACAATCTCGTTCCGATTTTGACTACGTTTGTGCCAATAGATTTTAGTGTATAACGTGTTGGAGCCTCGTAATTATAGTCCATTAAAATACTGTCTTTATGTAAAGGACGAACTGCTGGATACACTTCGACCTGTATATCAGTCGGGGTTATTCGCAAAAACAAAGGATTAATTTGTGCTGCAAAGTGCGCTGTCGTTGTCGCCCACATTGCTTCCACAGTAAATTTAGAGGGCGTTGGGTAAACCGTCATGGCTTGATTTACTGACGCCGACATGTCGTCCAGGTACGCATGCAATTCTTGATGTGATAAACGCGAATCTAGATCGGTATCGGCAATTTTAGCTCGCCCGTTGGGAAAGCTTCCGGTAACGGTAACGGATGCACCAGCCAATTTCGATGCTTTTTCTTGAAGAACTTTTTGAATGGCTTCGGCTACCGTGATGATTTCTGCCGTCGTGTAGTTGCCGCGATCAGAGTTCTTAAAAATATCGGTACGTAAAAACTGTAAATAACGTTCATAGGTTTCCAACGGATTTTGTGTGATCTCTAGATCTTTCCGGAACCACTCGTCAGGCTTGATAATGTGTAATATGAGCGCGTCGATCGAACGTTTCGGTGCCAAACGTAAATTGGTACGAACCGGAAACCGCGTGAAATTTACTTTGCTCAAATTTGAATAGTCCGCGGTGACTTTGGCTAGTACATCAGATTTCAAATCGTCTGGCATAGAACGGATAACTGGAATGAGTGAGTTTACCATAGAATCGTCAAACAATGGACCTTTCATGGCGCGATCAAGAAAATCAGTCCACGTGGCTGGATCGTACAGGGCAAGTAAAATAACTTTACGATATTCAGAGCGCTTTGAAAATAACTGAGTAACACGGCCTCGCAAGTCCTCGCGCATCGTTTGCGGCATAGTAATCAGTTGTTCCACAAGGGCTTGTGTTTGAGGCTCTGATTTTGGTAGTGCTAACCAATTGGATTCTCGTTTTAATTTGTCACCAAGGGATTGTATTTTTTTAACTAGTGATTCAATAGATTCGTGGCCAGCCGATTGGTAAAAGGCGATACATGCCCGCGATTGACTGACACGATTGAGTGCCTGTGCAGAAAAACTAAAGTTCAAAAGAACTAAAGCTAAAGAGATTAATCGAATACGTACCACGGAACCTTCCTAAAATTTTTGACTACTAATAAAACACAGAGACGTTTTTGGGCGTCCTATAAGTGCGCTATAAGCGAAACCATTCGTTTTTTGGCGGTCATAAACCATTATTTGCAATTGACAACCATTGCCAACAATCACTATTTCGTCGGAAAACTTGTTGTAACGGTGTTGCGATTAGGGTGCCAATTGGCTAAATGTAAAAAATATTTCCTTGCTTGCGACTTAACATTAGCGACTAAATAAGAGATCAGTATTGCTCTGGAAGATGTGGACAATACGCCGTTTAAAAAGGTTCGCTGGGTACCACTACCTTGGGGTCTCAAAGAAAAAACCAGGCAACGAAGCCTTAGCACAGCAGTTTGCAGAAGCCATGGTTAAATGGAAAAAGAAACCGGAATTTAAAAAACTAAAAACTAAATTTGAAATTTAAAACTTTTTCGCTTTCACGATCGCGCAGAATAAATATAATTTTCGTATCTACATAGACTGAATAGGCGCCATCTATTTGCAATCCTTTGGGCAATTGCACTTGTTCTCGAAATGTTTGTCATCGCATTTGCCATCGCCGCACGATACACAATAACCGCTATCTCCCGGTGGCCCAGGCAAACAGTCCTTGGTTAAATTACTGTGCAGCCATTTCGATGTTGAGATTAACCCTTTACAGCAACTGATGTAACCAGTGCCTGGCAAAAATGGCTGCCAGGCTTGTTGGGCCTTAGCGCAGGCATTTTCTGCAAACGTTGGCAGGGTGATGGTCATCACAAATAGTAGAAGCCACTCGCGCACGGGTTATTCGCCAACCTTTTTAAGTTCGTAGATAAAGCGATCACTGGTTTGGCAGATTTCTAGGTCTTTTTCAGACCGACCAAGTGTGCGATACAAAAGCATTAAGCCATTTTTGCTTTCGAGTGAAAGTTCACCGGCTGGAACCATATATTTATAGACCGGGCTGGCCATGAAATCTGATTTCTTAGCTTCACACGAGTCCGGCGAACTTTCTCCTGTTTTGACAACGGACGGAGAGGAAACTTGAACCCAATGGCCCGTTTTTTCCCACTGTTGGGTTATGTTATATGAACAAACTCCCGAGTTAGCACCTAGACCACTGGTAACTATTGAAACCACATCGGGATTTTGAACTTTGCCAATGGTTAAGCCCAATTTAGTGCCGCTGGAATCGCTATTTAAATTGGCATTGATAAATTCCGCCAAGGTTCCTAGGTCACCACTCGCGCATGAGATGCGTGCTAGCTGCCAAGAACCTTTAAAGCTAGGTGGAATTTTATTTGTACTTTCAACCGTAGATTCAACGGGTGATGAGGAACAGGCGGCAATTGCCAGCGCTGCTAAAAATGCAAAAATAAAACGAAACTGTGTCATGATCCTGCCTTTATTTAGATCTTATTTTAGAAGCGAAAACCGTAAGATATCAAGTAGCAACATCTTTAAGAATTCAGATTTTTGCCTTCCTGCGGCGTTGCCGTTTTTTAAATGACGAAGTCCTGTTCTCTTATTGGAAACTGCCACGATCATTGTGTTTGACTCAGTTTACTTTAGCCAAGGGAATTGAAATCAGTCCATCATAGCTGTCAGGAATTATTGACAAGAAAAAAAACTCTCGCCTGCCCAAGCAATAAAAATTATCCAAAAATTAAACTTAACCGAGCAAGAAAGTTTAGAGTTATTATCAGATATTCATCCCGAATTAAAAAAAAGCACTCGGCAAGTTAGAAAGCGTCGATGTGGTTGAACGGGGGACTGTGACGTTTGGAAACCCATCGACATCACGATTAAACAATCGTATGTCCAATGGAACTATGCCTAAAGTAACCTGGTACACAAAAGATAGCATCGGGTTACAAATTCAGTGATGCCTTAATGTCACAAGTGATCGCGCGTGATGAAAAACTAAGCTAAAACTCGAGCTGTGGCAAAACACAGACATTGAAATTTATATAGTGGCTTGATTAGAAGCTGTTTACTTGTATGAATGAATCATGTAATTACTCGCGTACAAAAATTTTATCTTCCAAAAAAACGTGGCCTTTAAGTTGCTTTTCTGTTTTGGTGTAAATTGTTGTTTATAAAATGGCAGGTTTGTTATGCGTGCAATAGTTGTTGTAGTTCTTTTTTCCCTATTCACTGGAATCTTACCTCAAAATGTAGCCCAGGCTCACTCGATAACTCAAGACGAGTATAAGTTTCCATTTCAAGATCCTTGGATTGCATCGATTTGTTCCGCAGCGGTGATGTATAATGGTGGTACTCAAGAAAAAATTCAGATCGAGATGCTACCAGAACGTCGAGCTGTTAAATTACTCGAGAATAGAAATAGAGTTTCAGTTAGTTTGTTCGAGCAAAAAGGGAAATCGGCCCCACTTGTGTTTGTATTAAGTGGAACGGGGGGTACTGCTTTCTCTTCCAGCGCACTAGCCACCGGAAAACAACTGTTTGATTTAGGATATCACGTAGTCACATTGCCAAATAATGTGAACTACCAATATGCATTGGGTATTAGCCGTACAGGTGCCCCGGGATACATGCCGAATGATGTAAAAGAATATTACGAGTTACTAAAACAAATAACGACGTATCTAAAAACAAAAAAATCTCTTCAAATTCAAGACTATTCTATCCTTGGTTATTCACTGGGCGGATTGATGGCGGGGTTTTTGGTTCAAGAAGATACAAATGGAGCCAAGCTTTTCAACTTCAAAAAGATCGTGATGATCGATCCCGCGGTCGATATTAGTTATGCCTTAGATGTTCTAGATAATGCCTACGATGCGGGTACACGTATTTCTAATGGTCGCAAAGAGTCTATTAATAGTTATATTTTCAGTGTGGGTTCTGATGCTTTAGAACACGGTTTTGATTTGAATAAGATTTTGGCGGCGGTTGAAAGAATCAATTTAACTATGGATGAACGTCAATGGTTAGTGGGTTTCAATTTCCGCAATGACCTTGGCGATGTGGTATTCGCAAGCCAACAAATCAATGACATGAATGTTTTGAAAGCGAAAGCGACTAAGTTTGAAATGAATCTACGTTTGGATGAGTCTAAAACTATCAGCTTTAATCAGTATATGCGCGAAATCGTATTCCCAAGTTTGAAAATGGACGGGGTTCCGATAAATACCCTTGTTCAAAATTCAAATTTGTTTTCTTTAGAGACGTTGAGAAACAATCCTAAACTGTATATCATTGCTAACGCTGATGATTATATTCATCGTGCACTAGACATTCAGTTTATGAAAGACTTCGTTCCCGAGTCTCAATTCTATTTATACCCACACGGCGGACATGTAGGAAACTTATGGTATCCTAAAAATCGAGAGGACCTTGCTGACATTATGAAGTTTTAAACAAACTTTCAGGTGGGCGTTGTCACCGGGCGGGATTTGGATTAAAACTTGGTTATGAAAAAATCAAAAGTCAAAATCATGCTTCTAGGTTCGGGCGAATTGGGAAAAGAATTTGTTATCTCGGCACAGCGATACGGATTACATTTAGTAGCTGTCGATAGTTATGCCGATGCACCAGCCATGCAAGTTGCCGATGAGTTTGAAGTTGTTGATATGTTAAACGCCGGCGAACTTGATCGCGTCGTCAGAAAACACCAACCTGATATTATAGTCCCTGAAATCGAAGCCATCCGTACCGAAAAACTAAAAGAATTCGAATCACGCGGTATTCAAGTTGTCCCAACTGCGAAAGCCACTCATCTGACGATGAACCGTGATGCGATTCGTGACGTCGCGGCCAGAGAATTGAAACTAAAAACGGCAAAATTTTTATACGCAGAATCGTATGAAGAGTTATTTGCAGCTAGTAACAAGATCGGATTTCCGAATGTAGTGAAGCCTGTAATGTCGTCATCAGGTAAAGGCCAATCGGTCGCAAAGAACAAAAAAGACATTTTGAAATCTTGGGATTTTGCCGTGGCTGGAATGCGCGGAGATAAAAAGAAAGTAATCGTGGAAGAGTTTATTAACTTCGAATCTGAAATCACATTGCTTACGATTAAACAAAAAAATGGGCCGACATTGTTTGTAAATCCAATCGGTCATCGCCAAGAGCGTGGTGATTATCAAGAGTCTTGGATGCCCGCGCGAATCTCGCCAGCGCAATTGAAAAAAGCACAGAAGATGGCTAAAAAGATCACTGACTATCTAGGTGGTTCGGGTTTGTTTGGTGTTGAGTTTTTCCTGACTAAGAACGATATCTATTTCTCTGAACTGTCTCCAAGACCTCATGATACGGGAATGGTCACGTTAGCGTCGCAAAATCTATCCGAGTTTGATTTGCATCTGCGTGCAGTGCTTGGATGGCCGATCACAGAAATTAGCTATCTGGGGGCAACTGCGTCGGCGGTGATTTTAGCAGATCGGCCGTCGAATAAGTTTGAATTCACGGGTATTGAAAACGCCCTGCAAATCAAGACTTCAGATATTCGTATTTTTGGTAAGCCAACGACGCGTAAACATCGACGGATGGGTGTGGCCCTTGCGCGTGGTAAATCGACGGATGAGGCTCGCAAGAAGGCACGTCAGGCTGCCGATCGTGTAAAAATAAAATACCTTGAATAGATACACGGGTTGATAATTTCAACGTTGTTTAAATAGATTAATTCCTTCAATCCGTATCGGCATTGAAGACTTAAATGAATGTTCGCGTTTGCAGTTGGGGCAGGTGATTTCTTCTTTCTCGCTGGTGCCTTGTTGCTTGATAAAAACGACTTCAATTTGTTCACCGCATTTGCAGTTTAAGAAGATAGATTCTTTTGATGGGAAACGGCCTTTTTTATTCACACTCTGTCCTTGATCTAACCAGTTTTCGTTTTTTGTGAAAATCGGTCAAATCAAGGTATTTTTATCAGAGCTTTAGTCTGCTATTTCGTCGATTATTTCAAAGTGCACTTGGTTTTTTCACAAACGACTTTTTTGGTGCATGATGGATCATCAGAAATGACTTGTATGCAGCTAATATCTGCGAATTTGCTTTCCCATTTTTTTTTATATTTTGTGCTGATGGCGACTTGATCTCCGCCAGAAGAACAATTGCAACCATTGCTTGTCGTTATTGAACATTCGGTGTCTTTTTCACATTTTAAATAATCAGTAGGAACATCGGCTGCCAATAAATTTAAACTCACGAAAAATAGAATAATTGCGTAAGCGATTTTCATATAACTCCTTCATCCGAAGCGATCGGAGTTATGATTGTGTCTACAAAATAATTACAAATCAATATTTAATGGCGTTGATGACCCAGACGTATTGCCATTTCCTAATTGATTGCCCGTATTTTGTCCCCAACACTTGATGAGTCCAGAGGTTGTTATCGCGCAGCTGTGATACATTCCTGTTGTTGCTTGGCTATAACTGATGCCTGAATTTATCACGACAGGTGACATTCTGGTGATCGCGGTTCCATCACCGATTTGACCAAACGAATTTGAACCCCAGCACTTGAGTGTTTGGGTCGAAGTAGTTCCGCAGGTGTGATAGTAAGCAATACTTACACTGGTGTAACCAGTGCCTGCGTCGATAATCGTTGGAAGGTTTTTGTTAATTGTCGTACCGTCACCCAGTTCTCCATTGCTATTTTGTCCCCAACATTTGAGTGCGCCCGCAGTCGTTATAGCACATGATCCCGTTGCGCCGGCATTTACAGAACTATAATTATTTCCGGCATTGATTATTGTCGGAGTTGTTCTGGATGTAGCCGTACCGTCACCCAGTTGTCCGTAGCTGTTTTGCCCCCAACATTTTAAAACACCGGCCACCGTGATGCCGCACGTGTGTGAACCGCCAGCGGAAATATTTGAATATTGTACTCCGCTATCAACGACGATGGGCGAAAGTCTATCTGTGTTTGATCCGTCGCCGAGTTGTCCATAAACATTTCTTCCCCAGCATTTTACTACACCAGCGTTGGTGATGCCACACGTGTGAGTCGCTCCAACAGATACTTTCACATACAAGGTTCCTATATCCGTGATTCTAGGCTTGTCGGAAGCTAAGAAAGTGCCGTCACCTAATTGGCCGTTGCCGTTTGAGCCCCAACATTTCAGCTGGTTGATAGAGTTTATACCACACGTATGAACACTGCCCGCAGAGACTTGAATGTAGTTGTCGTCTCCATCAACGACGGTTGGATACGTTCTCGCAGCTGTCGAACCGTGATCGATCGTGTGACCTGAGTTTTGTCCCCAGCATTTAATTTTGCCGCTTGTTGTAATTCCGCAGGTGTAACTAGCTTTGCTTTCAATCGAACTATAAGTAGTTAAACAGGAATCGGACAAGTTAAAGGTTGGACCTTGCACTACATTCGAATCTTGATACGCAATATTTTTTACACTTAAGTTATTCCAACTGTAGGAACCGCGCGGGGCCGTTGTAACTCCAGAGATCAAGTTTGAATAATCGGCTTGCCAAAGGTTTCCACCCAAATTTACGGTAGGAATACCTTGCCCGCCGGAAGCTAAAACACTGTTTGGTCCCTGTAGTGTATAGGAAATATAATTAACATCAGCATTTGTTTGTGCCACCATTCGTACGCCCAAATTGGCATTGCCGCCTTCAGGTCGCACGCACGATGAATTGTAATAAGGAATTCCGGCACTAAATGGATCGGCATCAAATGCATAGAATGCGTGAACTTTTAAAACGTTCGGCGTGATGGGAGTTAGATTGCCAGAAACGCTAACGTTGATAGGAGCATAGGCCGGCGAAAATAAATTGGTTAAATTTCTCACACGAATGTTCTGATAAATATAGGTGCCGTTCTGAAGGAAAGGGTGGAAGTTTTCATTCAATTCATAAAACCAGTGGTTGATTGTTTTCAAATAACAAATGTGAGCTGGTATAGAAATAAACGAGGAACAATTAAGAAATGTTACAGGGAGCATTCCCATCGACATCGGATTTCCATTTGGTCGCATCACTGTTTTATCTAGCAGATCAGGTCCAGCGGTTGATTGGACTAAAATGTTTAACTGTACGTTGCCGCCCAAACCTGAAGTTAAGCCTGCGTCCGGATTCACTACTATGCTTTCAATTGTAGGTGGGCCAAACGTGGCGTGATTTGTAATCGTATAATTAGGACCCGTGAAAGGTTGTGATTCTAAGAATGTCGAGCTGCGTACGGTAAAACTTAAATTGTACAGGCCCGTCGGAGCCCACTGCGAGGCGACGATAGTCTTGATGGCATAGTAGTTATCAACGGAAGCGCCTTCGCAAATATGCCCAGCGGTAGTGATGTTCGCTAGCGTACACGCATAGAACATTTGTGAGCTTGGCCCGTTAGAAATATTTCCATTAGGTCCATCGTGGCTAAGGGTAACTTGATTTGGCAGAGTCGGAGATTTAACGAGAATATTAATACTGATATTTTCGTCTACACCGACAGAGCTAACTGTCGTCGTATTCAAAAAAGATTTCAACACAACCGGCGCATTGGGATCAATAACCGGTGGCGAGGTATTCAGGCATGATGAACCCATTCGCAGATCAGCAAAAATGCTGTGATCAGTACCTGGAAAGTTCACGGGCATTGGCAAAGTAATTTCCGCTTTATCAAAAATCTGGTTAGTTAGTTTACCAACTAAAAAAACCGATTGTGGATCAATCTTTGGCCCACCCTCTTTGCCATTAATGCCTATACATGGTGAGCCTGGTTTTGGAAGAAACGCATACAGCTGAACTTCGCGGTCTTTACCAAATGGAACTTCTACAGAAAGGGTTTCTGCTTCCGCAATAAAGCCAGCAAAAACGCCTAAATGGGGGGAACACTGGTGTCTAAGTATTCCAGGAATATCGCTAGCAACCACGTTGACTGCGTAACAAACTGAACTCCCAGAAGGAATTGCCGATTGAGGAATTAAACCGGAACCTTTCTCGTTAATTTTAGAGAAGTCGAATTTAAGAGAACTCACTTCAGGTTTTGAAGCTCGGGTACAGGACATCAACATCGCCGCCAGAATTAATACAGCTATTTTCATACCTATTTTTCGGCTCTTTTCTCTGCGGCCTTGATAGAATTTGTTGATACGTCTCAAAGCAAGACAGGGAGTCCTGTCGTTTTTACATCATTTAGGGGCCATCCTTGTGGAAACACGGTATAAACGGTAAAAACGGGCATGCAAGAAATCGATAAAATCCGCTCTGAGATTGATCAAATTCACGGTGAACTAGGTAACCTATTTCAACGCCGTCTGTTCCTTGCGAAAAAAATCTGGGAATTGAAAAAATCTAACCATTTGTCTTTTGTCGATTTAAACCGTGAAACGATGATTATACATCGTTTTGATGACACGATTGCCGACGCTGAAGAGCGTATTGCGATGCAGAGTTTTTTCAAATCGCTGCTGCTAGAATCTCGAAAATATCTTGAGGCAAAATTAAAATGATCACATCTGATTTCGAATTACTATTGCCTGTTGGTCAAAAAGAAATGGCAGAAGCGGCCATTCAGAATGGTGCTGATGCGATTTACGTAGGGTTTCCCGGATTCAATGCCCGGGGCCGAAGTTATGATTTTGAATTAGAAGAATTAAAACAAATTATTCAATTGTGCCATCTAAATGGAGTTAAAGTAAATCTAGCATTCAATATCGTTATTTTTGAAAATGAACTACCTCTGGTCATTGAAGCGATAAAGAAAGTTCTGCCATTAAAACCTGATGCTCTGATCGTTCAAGATTTAGGCTTAGTCAGCATTGTAAAAGAAATGTGCCCAGAGCAAATCATTCACGCATCGACACAGATGACGATCACGAATGATCTAGCGATTCAATTTTTAGAAAATTTAAACATTCGCCGATTTGTATTGGGCCGCGAAAATTCTTTACCAGAGATTAAATTAATCGCCGAACGAACTAAAAAAGAATTAGAAGTATTCGTTCACGGTGCACTATGCGTATCGTATTCTGGGCAGTGTTTTACATCTGAAACTCTGGGCGGACGATCAGCCAATCGCGGCCAGTGTGCGCAGAGCTGCCGATTTAGTTACGATCTGATCGTCGACGGCGAAACTAAAAATCTTGTTGATAAAACGTATCTTGTTTCACCAAAAGACTTATGTGGTATTGCGGAAATTCCAGAGTTAATGAAAATAGGCGTGAAGAGTTTTAAAGTAGAAGGGCGTCTGAAAACCCCTGATTATGTGGCTCAAGTAGCTAAGTCATTTAGATCAGCGATTGATAAAACGGTTCAAAATAACTCTTTATCTGACGAGCAGGTTTTAAAAGAAAAAAATAAAATGGGCGTCGAATACTCGCGCGGGTTTTTCCCAGGTTGGCTGCATGGTGTGAATCACCAAGATCTAGTGGACGGACGCTTTGGATCCCATCGGGGCGTTGAAATTGGCCGCGTTGTAATGATCCAAAAGAACTCGATGACGATCGAGCTAAACAAGAACAAAATGGACATCGAAAACGGTGACGGTTTGTTGTGGTTTGAAAACGATCAGAAAAACGGCGCTAATATCTATTCAATCAGTCAGGCTAAGAACGCCATAACGATTGAGTTTTCTAACTCGACAGTGATCAAACGTGAAGCCATGGGTTCGACGGTTTATTTAAACCATGACCGAAGCCAAAAGAAAGAGATCGAGAAATCATTAACAGATAAGAATACGTTTAAAAAGATACCAGTATCGGTGAGGCTGGATTTAGTTGAAGGAAAACCATTGTCTGTAACTGTACAAGATGATCGCTTTCAGCTTAAACTAGAGTCAGACACCCTGCTGTCAAAAGCTCAAAACAAGCCGTTGACGGACGATATGCTATTTGATGAATTCTCGTCGTTAGCAAGCACAGTGTTTAAATTAGAGCGCGCTTCATTTAAAACAAATCTAGATTCTGGGACTGCGCTTTTCTTGAATCACAAAGAAATAAAAAATCTAAGACAGAAGCTATTCGCCGAGCTAACACGCCTGCGCGCAGAAAATAAAATTGAATCGGCGAAAGACGTAGTCGTTTCCGATTATTCACTGGCCGATTCGGTTACGGAAACGATACGAGAACGCCAAACGTCGAACGCCAAACCCCAAACGGCGACGGTTGCTCCAGTTGCACTCAACGTCCTACTAAGAAACAAGGACCAAGTCCGCGATTTAATCTCAGCCGTGACTGATGGCACGGTGCAGTCAGAGAAAGTCAAATCGGTCTGCCTTGATTTCGAATTCGGCCGCGATTACAAAGATTCTGTAGTTGAAATCAAATCCCTAGGAATCAAAGTCGGTATTGCTACGACTCGCATCTTAAAACCACAAGAGTATATTAATCTAAAAGTAATCCATTCAATGAATCCTGATTTCATCTTGGTCAGAAATTTAGGTGCGTTATTCTACTATAAAAACGTTCAGAAATTTTCTGGGGAACTAAAAGGTGATTTCAGTTTGAACGTAACGAATCACAAAACGTTTCAGTATCTTGTAGATAATGGACTTGATTCCGTGTGTTTGTCGTATGATTTAAATCAGGATCAAACAGTTAGCCTATTAAAAAATGTGGATGCGAGCAAAGCCGAAGTTACGATCCATCAGTCGATGCCAAGCTTCCATATGGAACATTGCGTGTTCGCGGCGTTCTTGAGTAAGGGTAAAAGCTATAAAGACTGTGGTAAGCCGTGTGAGAAGCACAAAGTGCAGTTAAAAGATCAGTTTGGTCACTATCATTGGATCAAGCCGGATCATGAATGCAGAAACACGATGTATAATTCGAGCGCGCAAACAGCATTGCCGTATTTGACGGATTGGAAAAGCTTGGGCCTGGGTGAAATTCGTTATGAAGCGCTTCACGAATCAGGTGATGAACTCATTCATAAAATTAAAAACTATGTTGATGTTTTGGATGGAAATAAATCTATAAATGAGGCACTTGCTGATTTGCAAACAAAAGAGTTATACGGGTTATCTCCGCGCCAGTTAAACAAATCAGTTGAATATCAAGCACGTAAGAAAGATCATAGTTTTCTATAACTACCTAGACTAGACTAATGTCGATTTAAGCTTCTTTATAATTTGGCGATAGGCTAGTCATGCTTACAAAAAACGCTCTCATTATCGAAGTTGAAAATGGTGCTACATTCCCAGAATACTTCTTGGATATGTTCCAGTTTCAAGAAGTAAACAAGATGTATCTTAGGGACGTCACATCTGGGGTTAGAACCGACAAATACGATTTTGTGCTGTACTCGTGTGATTGCGTGAACGAACGTCAATTGCGCTGGATTATGCCATTTGCGAACAAGAATCCAAAATCTCAGTTTATTATTTTAACTGAACAAATTTCTATTCATGCCTACAAACAAGTAACAGAAATGGGAAACATCATTACGTTGCAAGTTCCTCTAGGTGATCAAGTAATTCGCGGAATGATTAAACAGCTGTTACATGATAGTTCTTTGGTAGCTACTCAAAGATTCCCACGATTTATTACGGACGAGCCAGTAAGAATGGTCGTAATGGAAACAGGATTGCTGATCCCAAGTCGTATGAAAAACTATTCAGCCAGTGGTGCTTTCATAGAATATAAAGGAATGCATTTACGAGTGGGCCATACTTTGAAAGTGAATTTGCCAAACCAAGAGCATCCGCCGACAAAAAAATCTCTTCAACTTGACGGCAAAGTCGTGTGGGTTCGCAGTGGAGAAGCACACTCGGGAGCTAGTACTGGTATTGGTGTTCAGTTCACCAGCCTAGATGCTGCATGAAGTTCACTTACCACCCCTTAGCTGCCATTGAAGATTTTTGGGATAACAGAAATTCCCCCGCCGCTGAATCCGAATTCATTGAATTTGAGAACAAACATAAAATCTCTGTTCCTATGCTGCTGAAGAAACTATTTCTAATTTCTAACGGTGGTTTTAGCGAGCATGGTAGTATTCAAGCCAACGGATTATTTCTATCGATGTTTCCCGAATGGATTCCACCCATCAAAAAATGGGAGCCGTTTAGTGAATATGTGGATAGTTTTAGTCTGGATGACGACGAATCACTGAGCTTTAAAAGAGACTACCCGGATGCCTTTATCTGCTATCGTCATGGTTTTGATGTGTTTTCGCTTTTTTGGAATAGCCCTGATCCTTCAAAGTCAGAAATTGGGCTACTAGATATGAATGCGCCAGTTGGCGCTGCAGATAGATTTGTAAAGCTCACTGTTAGTAGTGATCCTACTAAAGTTTTTTTCTCTGCGGTGGAAGCACGTGAGAAAAAATAGAAGCCAAGATTGTGTGTAATCTTGGCTCCTACTTTTAAAATCAAATTAATGGTGTACGTTAGGTGTATCTTCTAGGCGTGGTGATTTAAATTGGGATTGAGGTGTTGATGGTGACATGCCAATTTGATTTTTCGCATAGTCGACACCTTTGTTCATAAAATCAAGTGCCGCCCCGGTTTGTTTGGGCAAAATTCCCTTTTTATATAGATAGCGAACTCCAAAATAGGCCGCAGCTGCATACAATAACCAACTGAATCTGAATCCTTTTGAGATACGCCCGCCAACAGGTGCTTTTGCAGAATTTTCCAATGTTTTATTCATATTACATTCTCCTTTTTCCATGTATGACGTGCATACTTCTTGCCAAAATTACCAAAAATAAAAAAATAGCCACATCGTCCAGCGTCGGAGGCATATTTCCATTTTACACTGGTTCATTTTTGTTTTGAAGTGTTGGAAACCCAAAACATAGGTAACAAATGAAATCTGCAGTTTTATCATTCTTTATTGCGCTCTGTGTGTATGCCGAAAATGAAACGGCGCCATTCTTACAGAAAAAGAGTATCGTAATTCCAAATCATTTTTGCGGAGTCATCTATACTTGGAGCCCGGGCATGCCGATGTCAGAAAAAGGCCTTCGAGAAATACAAGATTACGCAAAAGATAGTGGTTTTCTAGTGCGAGCGGTAGTTGATCCTCAACTAAAAAATATGCCGCAAGAATTTCAGTTGCGAAATAAATCTAGTAAACAATTCCCAGCTTATAAAGTTATGGCAGATGCCGGTTATTTTAATCACTTCCCGGGATATTTTGTTCAAGATGCAACGGGCACCGTCAAACCACTTCGCTTGGGCTATATTTTTCCAGAAGACTTAAAATTCTTTTTGGATGCAACGACAATTCAAGGGTTATGTAAATGAGACATTTAATTTTATTTTTCACAGCCATCGTTTCTATTTCGGTATCGGCGGCGTCGGTATTTTATAATTCGAAATTAGTTTCTAAAATTGATGTTGATTTCGTCCCGACTTATTTTTTCAAAGTCGATTCAACAGGAAATTTGATTTCGTACACTCGCGATATCAATTCATTGTGGTTGTACAATGTAAAAAGCAAAACAGCGGTATCCGTTGCCGGAGAGTACGATCCTGTGTTTTTGCCAGTTGTCGATTTAGCTAAGAAATTTGTTTTTACGGCTTATAGATCTTTTGGTGTTTCAATGTATTCCTATGAAGAGCCGGGCCAAGCGCAATTGTTGTATCAAGATCTGACGCATATAGGTTTGTATGAATCAGCGGGAATATTGTCTAAGTCTAATGTCGCTAAGTTTACTTTTCGTGTGATGATGCAATCGGCATCCAGCCAGTTTACGATTAAGGACTACACATACAACTTTAAAAATGATCCCATGGTAGAGACGTTGGATGCAGTTCCGGAAGCTATTTGCCCGGGGCAAACTTTGTCGATGGCTATTTTGTCTAAAGATGGCAATGAAGTCGTTGCCTATGACCTTGACGATCAGAAAACAAAAGTTTTTCAAATCGTTAAAGGTGAAGCGTGTATAGTTAAGGACGATCTTGGCGGCATCGTTGGTAAATCTTCATTCAGTTATAATGGGAACTACATCGCCTATCATAGTTTATCATCATGGGTTTACAATGTAGATGGCTATGTAAAAATTCCGGATGGAACCGTCGTTGGTAATATATATTTATTCGATCGCAAAACTAAAAAGCATGTGGCGTTGACTTCGTTTACAGAGGGCACAGCTATGTACCCAGAGTTTTTATCTAACGGTGATATTATTTTTGTGCGTTATATTAATGGTGCAGCAGAATTTTACCGTATCAAGCCTGACGCTCAGTAATTTATTCGCTTTTTTTATTTCGTTTAATAAGAATAATCAAAACGCCAACAGCAACTAAGATAGATACAACTCGGATGTATCTATTGTTGGCTGTTACGGTAACAATAATCATAGAAACCAAAGTACATATTAAAGGAAACTGTTGTTTTGCAGGTGTCATATAAGGCAAATTTATAATAAATTTGCCGACCTCGGCAAGGTAAATGCTGTCCGAAGTTGAGAATTGCATCCGCACAACAAAAAAAACGGCTGCGGTGTGGTTAATTTTTTTGAGTGACGTCATGTTTCGCTTGAAGCTAAGGTCCGTGGCGGGTTCGGGGATCTTCCTTTTCGTAGTTCTTTCTTTTTAAACACATAAAAAAAGCCTCGGCAGTCCTCGCCGTGCGCCTTGCGCCG